>DASYLG010000050.1:0-5529 GCA_036009685.1 Iamia sp.
CGTTGGCGGCAGCAGGCGGCCGCCGCCGGGCTGGTGCTGACGCTGGTGGCCCCGCCGGTCGTCGGCCTCGGCTTCTTCACGGCGGAAGCGCTCCCGCAGGTGGGTGGGGCGGTGCTGATGGTCGCCGCGGGCTACCTGATCGCCGGCTGCCACCTGGCCGAGGCATGGCCGGCCCGGCGCACTCGGGTCGGGCGGCTGCTCGCCGTCTCGGGCCTGAGCATCTGGGTGCCGATGGCGCTGGCGGTCGGATGGGCGCTGGCCCAGCACACCGGCGGGCCGGCCCTCTCGATCCCCGACATGGCCCGCATCCACGGCTCGCTCAACGCCTTCGGGTTCGTGGGCTGCGGCCTGGCCGCCCGTTGGCTGGCCGCCCACCCGGCCGTCGTCCAGGCTGAGACCGTGACGACAGCGGGGGCCCCCGAGGCGGTGCCGGCATGACGCGAGCGCGACGGGTTCCCGTCGTCCGAGCGGGCCGGCTCGGTGCGGCCACGGCCGAGCGGATCCTCGACCGGGCCCGGTCGGCGGCACCGACCTACGACTTCGTCGGCGATCTGCTGACCGACGATCCACCCGATCCCGACCTCGCCGTCGAGCGCGAGCTGGGCCGGGGACAGGACGTGTTCGACCGCGCGGTCGCCTGCTTCCGGTCGCTCGGGGCGGCGCGGGCGGCGGGCACCGTCTGGCCCGACGACGTCACCGCCGAGCTCGGCGCCACCGTCCTCGTGGCGGCGCCGATCGGTCCGCTCACGGTGGTGGCCATCAACCGCATCGTCGGCGTGGTCGACGAGCCGGACCGCTGGGGGTTCGCCTACGGGACGCTGCCGGGTCACATCGAGATCGGCGAGGAGGCCTTCGTCGTCACCCGGCGCGCCGACGGCACCGTGGTGGCCCGGATCACCGCCCGCTCCCGCGCCGTCCTGCCGGGGGCCCGCCTGCTCCAGCCCCTCCTCCTCCCGGTCCAGCGCCGCTTCGCCGAGCGCTACCTCGACGCCGTCGTCGCCGCGGTCGACGCAGTCGGCGCGTGAGGTCGGCGCCGGACCTGGTCGGCCGGATCGAACGACGGGTGCTGCTCGACCACGCCGTCGATCCGGACGTGGCGGCGCGTCACCTCCCGCCCGGCCTCGAGGTGCGGCTCCTCGACGGCCGCGCCGTGGTCGGCGTCTGCCTGATCCGACTCGTCGAGATGCGGCCGACCGGCCTCCCGCGCCCGCTCGGGCGGACGATCGAGGCCGCGGCCCACCGCATCTCGGTCGTCGGCCCCGGCGATGACGGTCCCGAGCCCGGCGTCTTCGTACCCCGCCGCGACAGTCGTTCGCGGGCCGCCGTCAGGGCCGGCGGGCGGATCTGGCCGGGGGTCCACGGACGGGCCGACATCACCGTCGAGCGCCGCCCGTCGAGCCTCGCCATCGACGTGGCCTGTCCCGACGGAGCCGCCGTGTCCGTGACCCTCGACCTCGACGCCGACCGGCCCGGCGGCACCGCGCTTGCCGACCCCGACGCCACCCGCACCTTCCACGCCGTCGAGCGCCGGGCCTGGTCTCCCCGCCGGGGTGGCGGGCCGGAGAGCGGGCTGGAGGAGGCTGTCCTCGACTGCCTCCCCTGGTCCGCCCGCCCCGTCGGCGTCACCGCGGCGACGTCGACCTGGCTCGACGATCGGGACCTCTTTCCGCTGGGCTCGTCCCACCTTGCCGGGGCGCTCCTGATGGAGGACGTCCCCGTCCGCTGGTCGGCGGGCTGATCGTTCGGGGGCGGCGACTACGGTTCGGTGGTGGCCCCCTCGGACGAGACCGACGCGACCCCCGATGCCCCCGACGAGCGCCCCATCCTGGTCGTGGACTTCGGGGCCCAGTACGCCCAGCTGATCGCCCGGCGGGTGCGCGAGGCCCACGTCTACAGCGAGATCGTGCCCGCCTCGCTGACGCCCGAGCAGTACGCCGCCAAGGACCCGGCCGGCATCATCTTCAGCGGCGGCCCGGCGTCGGTCCACGTCGAGGGCGCCCCGACGATCGACCCCGGCGTCTACGACCTGGGCGTCCCCATCCTGGGCATCTGCTACGGCGCCCAGCTGGTGGCCCAGCAGCTGGGCGGGCACGTGGCCGCCACCGGCCGCTCGGAGTACGGGCGCACCCCGCTCGATGTCACCCATGCCGACGCGGTGGTGTTCGGCGGCGGCCAGCCCGACCACCAGCAGGTGTGGATGAGCCACCGCGACTCCATCCAGGTCGCCCCCGAGGGCTTCACCGTCACCGCCACGAGCCCCGACGCCCCCGTCGCCGCCATGGAGGACGTCGAGCGGCGCATCCACGCCGTCCAGTTCCACCCCGAGGTGGTCCACACCCCGCACGGCCAGCAGATCCTCGAGCGCTGGATCTACGAGGTCACCGGCAGCGCCCCCGAGTGGACGATGACGTCGGTCATCGAGTCCGGCGTCGAGGCCGTGCGCCAGCAGGTCGGCGACGCCCGGGTCATCTGCGCCCTCTCCGGCGGGGTCGACTCGGCCGTGGCCGCCGCCCTCGTGCACAAGGCCATCGGTGCCCAGCTCACGTGTGTGTTCGTCGACCACGGGCTGATGCGGGCCGGGGAGGGCGAGCAGGTCGTCGAGACCTTCCGCCGCCACCAGGGCATCGAGCTCATCCACGTCCGGGCCGAGGAGCGCTTCTTCGCCAAGCTCGAGGGCGTCACCGACCCCGAGGACAAGCGCAAGGCCATCGGCGAGGAGTTCATCCGCGTCTTCGAGGAGACGTCCGGGGGCATCGAGGACGCCCGCTTCCTGGTCCAGGGCACCCTCTACCCCGACGTCATCGAGTCCGGCGGGGGCGACGGCGCCTCCACCATCAAGAGCCACCACAACGTCGGCGGGCTGCCCGAGGACATGCAGTTCGAGCTGGTCGAGCCGCTCCGCAGCCTGTTCAAGGACGAGGTCCGCACCCTCGGCACCGAGCTCGGGCTCCCCGACGAGATCGTCTGGCGCCAGCCCTTCCCCGGCCCCGGCCTCGGCGTCCGCATCATCGGCGAGGTCACCCCCGAGCGGGTCGCCCTGCTCCAGCGGGCCGACACCATCGTCCGCGAGGAGATCCGGGCCGCCGGTCTCGAGCGGGAGATCTGGCAGGCCTTCGCCGTCCTCCCCGACATCCGCAGCGTCGGCGTCATGGGCGACGAGCGGACCTACGGCCACCCCATCATCATCCGCGCCGTCACCAGCGAGGACGCCATGACGGCCGACTGGGCCCGCCTCCCCCACGATCTCCTCGAGCGCATGTCCAGCCGCATCATCAACGAGGTCGACGGCGTCAACCGCGTCGCCTACGACATCACCAGCAAGCCCCCGGGGACGATCGAGTGGGAGTGACGAGGACACCGAACGTCCTCGCCCTTGCCGCCTGGGGTTGAGCCGCTCTCGGGGGTGGCGCCGTCGGCGCCGTCCGTTCGGTGCTCGCCATGGCTCCGCCCGGTTTGCGGCTCGCTGCGCTCGCGGCCGGCCCGGGCTCCGCTGCTCCGCTCCGCTGCGGACGACGGCGCCACCGCCTTCTGGGACATCGGCGGGGTCGCGGCCGGCCCGGAGTCGAGCACGTCCACCTCGCACCGCGCTTTCGCCGCGTCTCCTGCCTCGTCTCGTCGGGCGCAGGGCTCTGCGGTTGGCATTTGGAGTGGCTTCACGTGCAACCTGAGCAGCGGATCGCGCGAGGATCGCGCGACAATTGTTGCGCGAATGACATCTTCTGGGCTGGTCATCTAGGATCCACGGTCCATGTCGTCGCTTGTCGCTACACTTCGCCGCCCTCGCCGCGGCGCAGCCGTCGGGCTGGTCGTGGTCGTCGGGCTGCTGGTGGGGTCGATCACGGGGCCGGCGTCGGGTGACGAGATCACCGATGCCCGCACCGAGGCGGAGCGGATCACCGACCGGATCGAGGAGCTCGAGCACGAGGCCGAGGTCCTGACCGAGCGCTACCTCGACGCCCAGCTGGCCCGGACCACGCTCGAGGACCAGATCGCCGACGCCGAGGAGCGGGCCGACCGCTCCGGTGCCCAGCTCGAGGAGGCCCGGACCGACCTGCGGGACGTCGCCGTCGAGGGCTACATGAGCGACGGCAGCACCACCGGCATCGCCGTCCTCGGGGCCTCGGACGCCGGCGAGGTCAGCGCCCGCCGCGGCTACACCGCAGTCCTCGCCCGCGACTCCGACGACCTGCTCGACGCCTACCGGGGCCAGGAGCGCCGGGCCGACCGCGACGCCCGGAGCCTCGACGACCTGCTGGCCGAGGCCGAGGCGGCCGAAGCCGAGATCGACGAGAGCCGCACCGAGACCGAGGCCCGGATCGCCGAGCTCCAGGACCTCCAGGAGGAGGTCACCGGTCGCCTGCGCGACCTGGTCGAGGCCGAGCAGGCCCGCCGGGCCGAGGAGGCGGCCCGCCGGGCCGCCGAGGCCGACGCCGCCGCCCGGGCCGCCCGAGAGGCCGCGGCCGACACCCCGGCCGAGCCCGCCCCGGTCGAGCGTGCCCCCGACGCCGACGAGGACGACGCGCCCACCACCACCACCACCACCACCACGGCGCCTCCGGCCGAGCCGGCCCCGACGCCGGCCCCTCCGGCCCCGAGCCCGGCCCCGCCGGCGCCCGCGCCCCCGGCGAGCGGGGCCGAGGGCGCCATCGCCGCCGCCCGCAGCGTGATCGGCACGCCCTACCGGTGGGCCGGCGCCTCGCCCGAGACGGGCTTCGACTGCTCGGGCCTCATCATGTGGGCCTACGCCCAGGTCGGCCGGTCCCTGCCCCACTCGTCGAGCGCGCTGTACTCGATGAGCCGGCGGATCTCGGTCGACCAGCTCCAGCCCGGCGACCTGGTCTTCTACAACAGCCCGGTCTCGCACGTCGGCCTCTACATCGGCGGTGGGCAGATGATCCACGCCCCCCACACCGGTTCGACCGTCCAGATCCAGAGCATCCACTACTGGTCGGCGTTGACCGGCGGCGGCCGCATCTGACCGACCCGGATCCGATGGGTCCGGGGCCCCGTCCGCCGCGCGAGTCTGGTGGACCGTCTCGACCCGGAGCCCCGATGACCGTCCCCCTCGTTCGCCGTCTCGTCGCCATCGTCGTGCTCGCCGGCCTGGTCGCGGGGTGTGGCGGCGGGGGCGCGGACGAGGCCGCGGACAGCACCGAGGCCGACGAGCTGAGCCCGGTGCCCGACCCGCTCGAGACCCTCGCCGAGCCCACGCCCGGCCAGGGCGTCGCCGTCATCGGGATCGAGGAGCTCTCGTTCACGGTGACCGTCTGCACCGAGGGCCCCCGTCCCGAGGACACGCCCGAGGCCACGCTCGACTACCTCGTCGAGGGTGAAGGCGACACCAGCGACGGGCCCTTCCAGGTCGAGCTGACCCGCTTCCGGTCCGACACCGGCGTGGGCGAGCCGGTGGTGACCGAGACGGCTCGCATCACCTTCGGGGCCGACGAGGCGGCGCGGGGCGTCGAGGCCAAGCGCACCACCGCCGGCCTCGATGGCGCCTGGCTCGACCTCACCGACCCCGAGGCCAGC
>DASYLG010000051.1:0-3682 GCA_036009685.1 Iamia sp.
GGTCGACGTCGATGCCCCGGCGCCCGTCGGTGTCGGTGAGGGCGAGCGCGGCCTGGGCCCGGGTGATGCTCCCGGACTGGAGGGCGCTGGCCAGGTTCGTGCGCTCGCTCGGCGTGGGGAACCGCATGTTCACGTCGCGGATGAGACGGTGGGCGAAGCGGACGTTGGCGTCGGTGTACGGCGCTCGCACGAGGATCTGGGTGGTGCCGTCGACGTCGATGTCCTCGTAGGGGCCGGTGAAGCTCACGACCCCGCTGGCGACGCTCCACGAGCCGGTGGGGACCACGATGTCGACGTAGGTCGAGCTGTCGCCGCCGACCTGCTGACGCTGGTCGCCCAGCGGGGCCAGGTCGAGCATGGCCCGATCGATCGGCAGGCTGCCCTGGGTGAGGGCGTAGATGATCTGACCCACGCCGTCGTCGAGGATCTGAGCTCCGGTCCGGGCGAGGGCGACCGTGACGGAGGCGTCGCCGTCGACCGTGCGCGTGCGCACGGCGACGTCGCCCCGCACGTCGGCTTGCCAGTTGTCGGGAGACGCGCCGGTGCCGGTGGTGTTGATGGTGCGCCCGACACGGCCGTCGCCGAAGTCGCTGATGCCGTCGGCGCCGCCGTTGCCCCGGATGGTGTCGGTGGGGGAAGAGCTGAAGATGGCGTCCGGCTCGGCGCCGCCGGTGAGGAAGTTGGCGCCGGTGCCGCCCACCAGCGACGCGGGCACGGCGCCGGCGACGAGGGTATCGTTGCCATCGTCGCCCCGCAGCTCGACACGGTTCAGGGTGCTGGCGGCGGTGAGGCCGCTGGCGACGAGGATGTCGTTGCCCGCCCCGCCCGAGACCGAGATGGTCCCCGTGTTGGTGACGATGGCCTCCCACGGGTTGCTGTAGACCCGGGTCTGCGTGGTCGGCGTGCTGGTGGAGAGGGCGACGCCGTCGCCCCCGCTGGTGCCCTGGACGAGGACCGTGTCGAGCGCCTGGCCGCCGAGGTTGATGCTGTCGTCGGCCCCCGATCGGGGGATCGTGACCCGGTCGTTGCCGGTGCCCCCGTTCACCACGTCCCGCTTCGTCGAGCCCTCGATCTCGTCGTCGCCGCCGAAGGCGTTGACCGTGACCGTGGTCAGGGCGGGGAAGCTGGCGAAGGGGTACGGCGCGCCGAAGAACTGGGATTCGCCGTCGCCGTTGAGGGTGGCGCTGGTGATGGCGCTGCACGCCAGCGAGGGGGTGGCCGGGACGTTGAGCACCCGGACCTGGCCCGACACGCACGACACGCCGATGGTGGCCGAGGGGCCGGTGACGGTGGCCGTGAGGGTGGTGCCCGACGAGGTCACCACGACCGCGGCTCCGGCCGGTGGTGGGGGCCCGACCGCCCAGGTGGCCGCCGCCGCCAACGTCCCGACGAGGATGATCGCGCGCCTGCGCATGGTGCACCTCCAGATGGCCGCCCGGCCAGGTGTCGATTCGGATGCTAGGCGCGTCGACCGCATCGCGTCACCGGGTGCCCACCCCCGGTCAGGCGCCCCGCTCGAAGTAGTCGGTGCTGGCGGCCAGCATGCGCACCAGGGCGACCTCGCCGTCGGTCGACGACGACCCGAGGGCGGTGGTCCACGTCGCCAGCTCGCCGGCGGTGGGCTCGCGGAAGGCGAACCGCAGGAACTGGTCACGGATGACCACGCCGCGGGCCTCGGGGGTGTTGAGGAAGCGGTCGGCGACGGTGCCGCGGGGCAGGCCGACGTCGACGATCTGGTCGACCCAGTAGTCGATCTCGGAGGGTGACGCCGTGCGCCCGAGGATGTCGCGGTAGGCGGCGGCGACGTAGCCGGGGTCGGTGCCGCCCCCCTGCTCGGTGACGTACTCGGGCGAGCCGTAGAGGTTGGCCCGCAGCCGGCGGGTCACCAGGCCGTCGCGCAGCCGCTCGACCCAGTACGCCCGGCCACCGAGGTCGGTGCCGCGGCGCAGGACGTCGACGAAGGCGCGGTCGACGGCGATGCCCCGGTAGACGTCGGTGTCGGTGATGCTGGCCACGATCTGGGCCCGGGTCCGCGTGCCGCCCTCGAGCTGGCCGCGGTACAGGGCCCGCTCGGAGGGCGTCGGGATGCGCATCTCCAGGTCGCGCAGCACCCGGTGGGCCCACCGCTCCTCGGGGTCGGTGTACGGGCCCCGGACGTTGAGCGTGGCCCCGGACACGGTGACGGGCTGGTAGCCGGCGGAGAAGGTCGTCACGCCACCGGTGGTCATCCAGGTCCCCGTCGGGACGACGAGGTCGACGACCGTCTGGGCCGTGGTGAACTGCACCCGCTGCGACTGCGACGTCAGCGGCCGGAGGTCGAGGACGACGCGATCCGGTGGGGCGCCCACCCCGTGGGTGCTGTAGGCGATCTCGCCGATGTTGGGCGAGAGGATCTGGCTGCCGGTCCGGGCCAGGTTGGAGGACACGACCGCCAGCCCCGACACCGAGGGCACGGAGCGGATGGCGGCATCGCCGGCGACGAAGAGCTGCCAGTCGTCGTCGGGCGTGCCGTTGTCGTAGGTGCGGTCGCCCACCCAGCCCTCGCCGACGTCGCGGAACTGGTCGACGCCGCCGTTGCCGTCGACGACGTCGGTGCGGCTCTCGGAGGAGATGATGTCGGCGGCGGGCCCGCCGGTGAGGTGGTTGAAGCCGGGCCCGCCCAGGAGCGTGGCCACCGGCGTGCCCGCCTTGAGGGTGTCGTCGCCGAGGCCACCGTCGAACGAGGTGCCGACCAGGTTCGTGGTGGCCGTGATCCCCGTGGCGTCCACCGTGTCGTTGCCGTCGCCGGCGGCCACGGCGATGAACTCGGCGCCGAACAGCGGCGCCGTCCACGCCCCCGAGGTGGCCAGCGTGCGGGTGGCCGACGTGGTGTCGAGATCGACGGTGTCGGCGCCTGCGGTGGCCCTGAGCGTGATGGAGTCGCCGCCGTCGACGCCCCCGTTGATCGAGCTGTCGTCGGCCCCGACGGTGTCGAGGAACACCTGGTCGTTCCCGGCGCCGGCGAGCACCAGATCCGGTCGCGACGAGCCGAAGACGAGGTCCGGGCCGCCCTTGGTGTCGTAGGTGACGAGGGTGAGGGAGGAGAAGACGGCGGCGCCGGCCCCGGAGCCGTCGACCACCTGTCCGGCGTCGTCGCCCCGGATGAGCAGGGACGTGACCGAGCCGCAGGCCACCGGCGGCGTGGCCGCCACGTTGGCGACCCGGATCCCGCCGCTCACGCACGTGACGTTGGTGCTGCCACCGGCCCCGGTGACCACCGCCAGCACGCTGGTGCCCGTCGACGTCACCACCACCGCGGCTCCCGCGGGCGGGCTCGGCACGGCCAGGCCGAGGGTGGTGGCGACCAGCGCCCCGACGATCACCGTGATGCGTGCCCGCATGCGCCCAGCCTCCTGGCCCCGAGGGCTGGCACCCTACGCCTGTCCGCCACCCTCCGTCGGGGGGTGCCCACCCCCTGGGCCCGGGCGAGCAGGCGTCGTCACGAGACGTCGGGCCGGGAGTCGTACGCCCCGCTGGCGGCGAGGAAGCGGATCAGCGCCACCTCACCGTCGGCGGTGGATGACGAGAGGGCCGTGTTCCAGGTGGTGAGCTCGGCCCGAGTAGGGGCGCGGTCGGCGAAGCGGAGGAACTGGTCGGCGATCACGACGCCTCGCGCCTCGGGGGTGTTGAGGAAGCGGTCGGC
>DASYLG010000052.1:0-6091 GCA_036009685.1 Iamia sp.
CCGGGCGGGGGGGGGGGGCGGGCGCCGCCCGAGGCGGGCGGGGGCGGCAGGGCCGTCCCGGCGGGGATGACCACCGTGCCCCCGTCGTCGAGGATCCCGCTCGGCTTGGCCAGGTCGGGGCCGGACGGGCCCTCCTCGGGCGGCGGGCCGCTCGGCGGCGGTGGTGGGGCAGGGGTGTCGGACACGGAGGTCCCCTCTCGGACGACGACAGACGGGCCGGGTTCCGAGGTTACGCACTGTCGAGCCCGCCGACGGACCGCCGGCGCCGGGGTGCTCCACCCGGGTCAGACGCCGCCCAGGGGGATGTTGGCGGGGATCTTGTACCACTCGCCGTTGTTGGCCTTCACCGCGCCCATGATGCGGAAGACGATCCACCACGCCGTGATCGGGAGGGCCAGGATCCAGATCACGAACGCCCCGAGGCCGAAGGTGATGGCGGTGAACACGAAGGCCACGAACCCGTAGATCACGGACGCGATCAGGAGCACGAGGTACAGCCCGAGAGCCTGCCCCGCCTGCTGACGCACGTAGGGCGAGGTCGATCCCGACCCGTTCATGATGATCAACGGCGGCAGGAACCCGAGCAGACCGCACGTCAAGATCTCGGTGAGGAGTGCTCCGAGATGAGCCCACATGGCCGAGGACCGTTCGGCGGGTGAGGGGGCGTACGGGCCGAGGTGGGCCGGGTTCGGCCCGTACCCCTGGATGGCGCCGTAGCCCTGCGGCGGGCCGTAGCCCTGGGGCGGGCCGTAGCCTTGGGACGGGGCATACCCGGGAGGCGGCCCGTAGCCCGGGGGCGGGCCGTAGCCCTGGGGCGGGGCAAGCCCGGGAGGCGGCCCGTAGCCCGGGGGCGGGACGGACCCGGGCGGCTTGGCCAGCGAGGGCCGGTCGGGGCCCGAGCCCGATCCCGGTGGTGGCGGCGTCGGTCGGGGCGGTGGCGTGGTCATGATCCCTCCCTGGCGCCGCCCTGCGGACGACGCTGCCTGACAGTAGCCCGGAACGCCCGGGGGAGGACCGGGTCGCTACGCGCTGTCGAGCACGCCGACGGACCGCAGGCGTCGCTCGAGGTGGTGCTCGGCCGCCCGGATGGCCAGGCGGTCGACCTCGGCCGTGGCCGGTGTCTCCGGGGCGGCGAGGGCCGCCGCCAGCCGCCCGCCGAGGACGTCGCGGAGCAGGTCGAGCGCCGCCGGCGACAGGGGCTGGCCCCGGCGGTCGTCGCGGCAGACGACCCCGCCCTCCATCAGGTCGAAGGCCACCAGGTGCTCGACGGCACCGCACAGCACGCACTGGTCGAGCACGGGGGCGACGCCCTCGAGAGCCAGCAGCTTCCAGAGGTAGCCGGCCACCACGAGGGGCGAGGGGGTCGCGGCCAGAGTGCGCAGGGCCCCCAGCAGCAGGCGGTACTGGGCCGGGTTGGGCTCGCGCTCGAGGGCGACCTGGTCGGCGGCCTCCACCATCGTGAGCGCCTGGCCCAGCCCGTGGAGGTCCTCGCGCAGCGACCGGAAGTGGTCGACCGACTCGACCTGGGTGATCGTGTCGAGCTCGCCCCGGCCCCGGTAGAGCTGGATGGCCACGTGGCTGGGCGGCTCCAACCGGGCGCCGAACCGGCTCTTGGTGCGCCGGACGCCCTTGGCCACGGCCCGCACCTCGCCGTGCTCCTCGGTGAGGAGGACGACGATGCGGTCGGCCTCGCCCAGCTTGTAGGTGCGCAGGACCAGGGCGTGGTCGCGATAGAGCCCCTGCTGGTCCTCGCGCTCACCCCGACTCACCCGCCCACGGTACAGGGGTGGGTCCGGGCCACCTGGGTAGCGTGCGGCAGTGGAGAGGCTGAAGGCGCTCGGAGAGCGATGGAGGTGGTTCGGGAGGCTCGTCGCCGTCCACGAGCGGGTCGGCGAGACCAACGGTGGCTCCGTGGCGTCGGCCACCACCGTCCAGTTCTTCATCGCCCTCTTCCCCCTGATCCTCGTGGCCATCGCCGTGATCGGCTTCCTGTCCTCGGGCGACTCGACCGTCGCCGGCGACATCATCGACGGCCTCGGCCTCGAGGGCGCCGCCGCCCGGAACGTGCAGGACGCCATCGAGACCGCCCAGCGCAGCCGCCGGGCGGCCTCCGTCGTCGGCCTCGCCGGCCTGCTGTGGAGCGGCCTGGGCGTCACCACCGCCGTGTCGCTGGCGGTGCGGACCCCGTGGCAGCGCAAGGTCGAGGGGATCAAGGCCAAGGGCTTCGGCCTGGTCTGGCTCCTCGGCGGGGCGCTGACCTTCGGCGGATCGCTCGGCGCCGGCGCCCTCCTCAACCGGACACCGGAGGCCGTGCCCCGGCCCGTCATCGCGGCCGGTCTGATCCTGCTGGGGCTGGCGCTCGAGCTCGGCTTCTTCCTCTGGACCTTCTGGATCCTGGGCGACCGGCGGGCCGGGTGGCGGGCCTTCGTCCCCGGCGCCGTGCTCGGCGCCCTCGGGCTCGAGGTGCTCAAGCTGGTCGGCACCGTGGTCGTGCCCCGGATGGTCGCCTCGTCCTCGTCGCTCTACGGCCCGATCGGCGTCGTGTTCGCCATCATCGCCTGGCTCACCATCTTCTCCCGGCTGATCGTCTACTCCTCGGCCCTCAACGCCGTGCGGTACGAGGAGGTCCACGGGTTCACGACCCTGGAGATCAGGGCCCCCCTGTTCGAGGGCGAGGTGCCCGTCACGGCCGATCGGGGCGGCGCGGTGGTCGACACCGAGCCCGCCGCGGACCACAGCTGACCGCGATGAGGGACGATCGCACTGTCGCCGAGGTCGTCGGCGCGTCCCTGGCGCGGGTCACCTCCGCCCTGCCGGGAGGCGGTGAGGACCGCCCCGGGCAGGTGGCCATGGCCCACGCCGTCCTCCGGGCGATCATCGACGGCCGCCACGTGGTCGTGCAGGCCGGCACCGGCACCGGCAAGTCGCTGGCCTACCTCGTCCCCGCCGCCATGTCGGGCAAGCCCGTCGTGATCGCCACCGCCACCAAGGCGCTGCAGGACCAGCTCGTGGGCAAGGACCTCCCGTTCCTCGCCGAGCACCTCGACGAGCCCCTCACCTACGCCGTGCTGAAGGGGCGTTCGAACTACGTCTGCCGCCAGCGGCTGGGTGAGATCGACGCGTCCGCCCAGCAGCTGGCCCTCGACGGCCTGGTCGAGCGGGCGCCCGAGAAGGAGCTGCGCGACATCAAGACGTGGGCCGGCACGACGCTCACCGGTGACCGGGCCGAACTGGCCTTCGAGCCGTCGCCCGAGGCGTGGGCGGCGGTGAGCGTCGGCTCCCGCGAGTGCCCCGGCGCGTCTCGCTGCCCGCAGGGCGGATCCTGCTTCGCCGAGTCGGCCCGCAACCTCGCCAGCGACGCCGACGTGGTGGTGGTCAACCTCCACCTCTACGGCCTCCACCTCGAGAGCGGGGGCGTCGTGCTACCCGAGCACGACGTCGTCATCATCGACGAGGCCCACCAGCTCGAGGACGTGATCTCCTCGACCTTCGGCGTCGACCTCACCGCCGGCCGCTTCGCCGCCCTGTCCCGCCTGGCCGGCGCCGTGCTGGAGGACCCGCTGACCCTGGGAGCGGTCGAGTCCGCCGGCTCCCTGGTCGCCGACGCTCTGGCCGAGCACGTGGGCCGGCGGCTGCGCGGGCGGCTCGAGCCCGAGATCGAGTCGGCCGTGGCCGACGCCCGCATCGCCGTCGACGGCCTGCTCGCCGCCCTGAAGGGCGTGCCCACCGACAAGGGCGAGGACACCGCGGCCAAGGCCACCCGGGCGGCCAAGGCGGCCGGTCGGCTGGCCGACGAGCTGGAGGCCGTCCTCCAGGTGCGCACCGGCCACGTCATGTGGGTCGAGGGGCCGGAGCGGACCCCGTCGCTGCGGCTGGCCCCCGTCGACGTCGGGCCCACGCTGGCCGAGCGGCTCTGGTCGGAGACGACGGCGATCCTCACCAGCGCCACCGTGCCCCCGTCGATCGTGCCCCGGCTGGGCCTGCCCGAGGACCGGGTCGACGTGATGGACGTGGGCAGCCCCTTCGACCACCAGCACCACGCCCTCCTCTACTGCGCCGCCCACCTCCCCGACCCCCGCGAGGCCGCCTACGAGCCGGCGACCCACGCCGAGCTGATGGCGCTCATCGAGGCGGCCGGCGGCCGCACGCTCGCCCTGTTCACCTCGTACCGGGCCATGGATGCGGCGGCCGAGGTCCTCAGGCCCCGGCTGTCGGTGCCCGTGCTGACCCAGCGCGACCTGCCCAAGCCCGCGCTGGTGGCGGCCTTCTCGTCCGACGAGCCGACGTGCCTGTTCGCCACCATGGGGTTCTGGCAGGGCGTCGACGTGCCCGGACGCACCCTCTCGCTCGTGGCCATCGACCGCATCCCGTTCCCCCGACCCGACGAGCCGCTGATGCAGGCCCGGCGGGAGGCGGCACGGGGCGAGGCCTTCCGGCTTGTCGACCTCGACCGGGCGGCCACCCTCCTGGCGCAGGGTGCCGGCCGGCTGATCCGCAGCGCCGAGGACCGCGGCGTCGTGGCCGTGCTCGACCCCCGGCTGGCCAAGGCCCGCTACCGCTGGGACCTGGTCCGGGCCCTGCCGCCGATGCGCCGCACCAAGGACCGGGCGGAGGCCGAGGCGTTCCTCCGCGAGGTGGTGGGAGGATCTCCGCCATGAGCGATGGCGCGGCCCAGACGATCTCGTACCCGGCGCCCGGCGCCCGCCCGTCGCGGGCGGCGGCCGAGCGGGTGGCGCCCCACGTCGTCGTCCTCTTCGGGGCGTGCGGCGACCTGTCCCGCCGCAAGCTCCTGCCGGGGCTGGCCCACCTGGCGGCGTCGTCGCTCGCCCCCGACATCCGGGTCGTCGGCACGTCGCTCGAGGACCACGACGACGACGGGTTCCGGGCCTTCGCCAAGCAGGCCATCGAGGAGTTCGGGTCGCACCGGCTCACACCCGAGCAGTGGGACGCCTTCGCCTCGTCGCTCGTCTACGTCCCCCAGTCGGCCGGCCCGGCCGCCCTGGCGACGGCGGTCCACGAGGCCGAGACGTCGCTGGGCGACGAGGTGCTCCGGCTCCACTACCTGAGCGTCCCGCCCAAGGCCGCCCTCGCGGTGATCGACACGCTGGGCGCGGCCGGGCTGGTCGAGCGGTCGCGGGTCGTGATGGAGAAGCCCTTCGGCACCGACCTGGCGTCGGCCATCGCCCTCAACGACCAGGTCCACCGGACGTTCCACGAGAGCCAGATCTTCCGGATCGACCACTTCCTGGGCAAGGAGGCGGCCCAGAACATCCTCGCCTTCCGCTTCGCCAACGGGCTGTTCGAGCCCATCTGGAACCGCAACTTCATCGACCACGTGCAGATCGACATCCCCGAGACGCTCGGGCTCGACCGACGAGCGTCGTTCTACGAGGCGACCGGCGCCTACAAGGACATGGTGGTGACCCACCTGTTCCAGGTCCTGGCGTTCGTGGCCATGGAGCCGCCCACCGCGCTGGAGCCACGGGCGATCAGCGAGGAGAAGAACAAGGTCTTCCGGTCGCTGCTGCCGGTCTCGCCCCAGGACGTGGTCCGTGGCCAGTACAGCGGGTACCGCTCGGAGGACGACGTGGCGCGGGACTCCGACACCGAGACGTTCATCGCCCTCAAGTGCGGCCTCGACAACTGGCGCTGGGCGGGTGTGCCCTTCTACCTGCGCACCGGCAAGAAGATGGCCGAGGGGATGCGGGTCATCTCGATCGCCTTCAAGGAGGCGCCGCGGTCGATGTTCCCCGCCGGCTCGGGCGTCGGCGCCGCCGGGCCCGACCACCTGACCTTCGACCTGGCCGAGGACTCCAAGGTCTCGCTGTCGTTCTACGGCAAGCGGCCGGGGCCGGGCATGAAGCTCGACAAGCTCAGCATGCAGTTCTCGACCCAGGAGACCGAGCGGGCCGACGAGGTGCTCGAGGCCTACGAGCGGCTCATCCTCGACGCCATGAAGGGCGACCACACCCTGTTCACCAGCGCCGACGGCATCGAGACCCTGTGGGAGAGGTCGACGCCGTTGATCGAGAACCCGCCGCCGGTCCGCACCTACAACCCCGGCAGCTGGGGACCCAACGCGATCCACCAA
>DASYLG010000053.1:0-16379 GCA_036009685.1 Iamia sp.
GTCAGGTCGAAGCGCCCGTCGGCGTCGAGGAACGGCCCCCGCTCGAAGTAGGCCAGGGCCCCGACGTGCAGGGGCTGGTGGTCGTCCTCGATGTGGAGGAACACCGAGTCCTGGGGCGAGAGGCGGTCGTAGGACATCGTGTCGGAACGTATCCGCTCGGCGAGCGGACCGTGGGGCCCGACCCACCGCCAGCGGTCCCCAGGACCCGGAGGGCCAGCCCGTACCCTGAGCCCATGCCCGCACCTGCTGCGACGTGCGTCTGGCGCCTGCGACCGGCGTTGCTCACCGCCTTGCACCAGCGCTTCGGCGCGCCGTCGGACACCTACGGCAACGGCAGCCAGACCTGGCTCCGCAGCGACGGGCCCGACGGCACCCCGGTCGAGTGGCGCCTGCACCCCCGCGCCGACTTCGTCCGGCCCAACGACGTGACCGCCGACCAGCTCTTCGTCCTCGTGGCCGGCGCCGTGGCCCGGGGCGAGGAGCCTCCGCTCGACCCGGCCGGCGTCTGGACCGGGCTGGAGGCGGCCTGGGCGTTCGCCGAGGAGCTGGCCGCCGACCAGCTGGCCGGCTGCACCCGCGCCGCCCTGGGTCTCGACGCCGACGCCTGCGGGGCGGTCGATCGCGACGCCATCGGCATCGAGTGGGAGCGCTCGGGCGGACGTCTCGACGTCGTCGCCCACCTCCTGGGCGCGCTCGACGCCCTCCCCTCCGAGGGCTAGGACCGCCAGGGCTCGTCGCGGGGGAGATCGAAGAACGTCGGCGCCACCTCGCCCCGGATGGCGGCGAAGGCGAGGTCGCCCCAGCGGTCGTGACCGGCCAGCGGGGACGGCAGCTCGTCGGGGCCGAACCAGCCCACATCCGCGCACTCCAGCGGGTGGGCCGCCAGCGTCCCGCCGGTGGCCCGGCACAGGAACACCAGCGAGTAGAGCGGGATGCGGCTGAAGCCCTGGCGCATCCCGTCGAACACGGCGATCAGCCGCTCGACCTCGCACTCGATGCCGGTCTCCTCGTGGACCTCCTTGCGCACGACCTCGGCCGGTGAGTAGCCGATGTCGGCCCACCCCGTCGGGTACAGCCAGATGCCCGAGTCGGCCCGCTCCACCAGCAGCAGCCGGCCCTGGTCGTCGCCCACGACGGCGCCGACGGCCACCTTGGGCGTCACGTAGCCGGGCACGCCCGAGCCCACGCTCTTCATCCACTCGACCACCAGCTGGGCCGGGTCGAAGGGGTGGCCGGCGGCGTGGCGGATGTCGGCCGCCACGGCCAGCACCTCCTCGAACCGCTCGCGCTCGTAGGTGTTGTCGCTGAACCCCAGGCCGGTGCGGGCGATGCCGGCGAGGGCCTCGCTCCACCGCAGGAGGTCCGCCTCGGAGGGGGGTTCCCGATCCACGGCGGCAACCTACCCGGCCGAGCCCCGGCCTCTACTCGGTGTCCAGGGCGTGGAGCAGCGCGCGCTCGATCTCGGCCAGCTGGCGGTCGTCGGTGACCTTGGCCCCGTCGCCGCCGCGGACGTAGAAGGCGTCGACGACCCGGTCGCCGAGGGTCTGGACCTTGGCGGAGCGGACGTCGAGGTCCATCTCGCCGAGGGCCCGGCAGATCCGCTCGAGCAGGCCGAGGGCGTCGGTGGCGTGGACCTCGACCACCGTGGCGTGGCGGGACGCCTCGTTGTCGAAGCGGACCTCGGGCGGGGCCTGGTGGGCGCTGCGGATCCGGTTCCGGGGCCGATGGGTCCGGGCCCGCTCGGCCAGGCGGGCCCGCAGGGCGAGCCGGCCGGACAGGGCGGCCTCGACCGTCTCGGTGACGCGGAACCACGGCACCGGGTCGGTGGTGGACGGCTCGACCGTGATGCGCTCCAGCGCCCACCCCTCGTCGGACGAGATGGCGTCGAGGCCGAGAACGGCGAGGTCGTGGAGGGCGAGGGCGCCGGCCACCCGGCGGAGCAGGCCGGGGCGGTCGGGGGCGACGACGGTGAGGACGTCGCCCTCGCCGCTGACGACCTGGAGCCCGGCGGCGAGGAGAGCGCGATGCTCCCGGCTCGGGAACGGCGGTGTGGCCGGGCCGGTGGCCTCGCCCCCGAGCGCCACCGCGGTCCGCTCCACGAGGGTGTTCACCAGGCCGGCCTTCCACGAGCCCCACGCCGCCGGGCCGGTGGCGTGGGAATCGGCCACGGTGAGCCCGTGGAGCAGGCGCAGGGTGCGCTCGGAGCCGACCTGCCGAGCCACGCCCTCGATGGTGGCGGGGTCGTCGAGGTCGCGGCGGGTGGCCACGTCGGGCAGCAGGAGGTGATGCCGGACCATGTCGACGAGGGTGGCGGTGTCGACCTCGTCCAGACCCATCTGCGGGCCGAGCACGGCGACCAGCTCCATGCCCACGTCGGTGTGGTCGCCGGGGCGCCCCTTGCCGATGTCGTGGAGCAGGCCGCCCAGCACCAAGAGGTCGGGCCGGTCGACGGTGTCGGCCATGTTGACGGTGCCGGCGGCCGTCTCCAGCAGGTGCCGGTCGACGGTGAAGCGGTGGTAGGCGTTGCGCTGCGGGCGGTTGCGGACCGGCTCCCACACCGGCAGCAGGCGGAGCCAGACGCCGAGCTGGTCGAGCGCCTCGATCTGGGCGATGGCGGGCGGCCCCGCCGACAGCAGCTCGACCAGCGCCTCCCGTCCGCCGGCCGGCCACGGGTCGCCGAAGGGGGTCGTCTCGGCAGCCAGGCGGTCGAGCGAGGCTCGGTCGATGCGGGTGTCGAGGCGGGCGGCCGCGGCGGCGGCGCGCAGGGCGATGGCGGGGTCGGCGGCCGGGTCGGCCCCGGAGGTGAGGTGGACCTCGCGGTCGCGCAGCTCCAGCCCGGGGCCGATCTCACGGGGCCGGCCGCCCATCGACCAGCTGGGTCCGGCGAGCATGGCCCGGACCCGGTGCCAGGTCTCGTCCGACCGCCACGCCACCGTGCGCGCCCGGGTGGCGACCAGAGCCATGAGCCCGTCGGCCCCGCCCTCGATGGCGAGGGCCTCGGCCACCGCGTCCTGCTGGTCGAGCGTGAGGACGTCGCTGGTCCGGCCGCTGGCCCGGTGGAGCTCGGCCCGCACCGCCAGCAGGTCGGCCTCGGCCTGGTCGATCGAGGCGTGGTCGTCGTCGAGCAGCACCTGACGGGCCCGCTCGGCCCAGCGCACGGCGTGGATGTCGCGCAGCCCGCCGCGGGCCAGCTTGAGGTCGGGCTCGAGCAGGAAGGCGACCTCGTCGGCCTTGGCGTGGCGCTCGGCCACCGAGTCGGCCAGCCGGCCCAGCCACCGCTTGCCCCGCTTCTCCCACTGGGTGGCCGCCTCGCGGGAGAGGGCGTCGGCCAGGAGGGGGTCGCCGGCGAGGAGGCGGACGTCGAGCAGCGCCGTCGCCGTGTCGAGGTCGTCGCTGGCCAGGGCGAGGGCGTCCTTCGGAGTGCGGACCGAGTGGCCCAGCTTCACGCCGGCGTCCCAGATCGGGTACCAGAGGGCCTCGGCGATGGGCCGGGCGTCGATGGCCTTGGCGTGGAGGAGCAGCAGGTCGAGGTCGCTGGCCGGGCACAGCTGGCCCCGGCCGTAGCCGCCCACGGCGAGAAGGGCGACGCCGGACGGGGGCGGCGCCACCGCCGCCGTGCTGGGGTCGCCGCCCACGGCCCGGGCGAAGAGCGAGGCCACCCAGCGGTCGACGGTGCGGGTCCACGTCGTGACCAGCTCGACCCCGGGCCCGGCCGTGGCCAGGACGCCAGCGAGGTCGAGGGCGGGGACGGCCGAGCCGTCGGAGGCGGGTGCGGTCGTCTCCATCATCAGGCCCGACAGGTTGGCGTCAGCATGTTGCGGGGGCGTTTCCCGGAGATGACCACCCTGTCAGACCTTGCGCACGGCGGCCCGGGCCGCGACCTGGACGGGGTCCCACACCGAGGAGAACGGCGGCGCGTAGGCCAGGTCCAGCTCGACGACGTCCATGACCGTCATCTCGGCCGTGATGGCGGTGGCCGCGGTGTCGATCCGCTTGGCCGACCCCGTGCCGCCGACGATCTGGAGGCCGAGCAGGCGGCCGGTGCCCCTCTCGGCGATGGCCTTGGCCACCATGGGCTCGGCGTCGGGCATGTAGCCGGCGTGCGTGGTCGCCTCGACCACGGCGGTGACGACCTCGAACCCGGCCCGTTCGGCATCGTGGGTCGACAGGCCGGTACGGGCCACCTCGGTCCGGCAGACCTTGGTGATCGCCGTGCCGACGATGCCGGGGAAGGTGGCGTAGCGGCCGGCGATGTTCACCCCGGCGATCCGGCCCGTCTTGTTGGCCACGGTGCCCAGGGCGACGTGCATGCGGCGCTGCGACACCCGGTTGTAGGTCTCGGCGCAGTCGCCCGCGGCCCACACGCCGGGGGCACTGGCCTGCTGGCGCCGGTCGACCGCGATCGAGCCCCGGGCGCCGAGCGTCAGCCCGGCCTGCTCGGCCAGGGTCGCCTCCGGGGTCACGCCCAGGCCGAGCACGACGAGGTCCGCCCGGACCGGTCCCGACCCGGTGTGGACGGCACCCGGCTCGAAGCCCACGACCCGCTCGCCGAAGCGGGCGTCGATGCCCAGCCCCCGCACCTGGCCGACGAGGCGGTCGCCCATGTCGGGATCGAGGGTCCGGCTCATGGGCCGCTCGTTGCCCTCGATCAGGGTGACCCTGGCGCCCCAGCGGTGGAAGGCCTCGGCCATCTCCAGGCCGATGTAGCCGGCCCCGACCACGACCACGTCCTTGCATCCCAGCTCCCGGGCGCGGGTGAGGAGCTGGCAGCCGTCGTCGAGGGTCTGGACGCCCCAGATCTCCGCGCCGTCGATGCCCGGGAGGTCGGGCCGGATGGGACGGGCGCCGGTGCCGATCATGAGCTGGTCGAAGCCGAGCCGGAACGTGCGGTCGTGCTCGAGGCTGCGGACCTCGACGGTGCGGGCGTCGAGGTCGATGGCCGTGGCCTCGTGGCGCATGCGGACGTCGATGCGGTGCTCGCGGCGGAACACCTCGGGGGTCCGGGCCACCAGGTCGTCGGGGGCGTCCACGTCGCCGGCCACGAGGTAGGGGATGCCGCAGGCCGAGTAGCTCGTGCGGGTTCCTCGCTCGAGGGCGACGATGTCGAGGTTCGGGTTCAGGCGACGAGCCTGCGAGGCGGCGGCCATGCCCGCCGCGTCCCCGCCGATGACCACGAGACGCTCGGACATGTCCGCAGGGTACGGCGTCGGCACCCCCGCTCGGACCTCCGACCAGCGGGGCTAGGTCCGGGCGTACCGATACGACCCACGGATGGCGGCGTTGAAGTAGGCGCCGATCGAGGGCGCGCCGACGAGCTCGTCCCGCACCTGCTCGGGGACGCCGAAGTACTGGTACACGCGCCCCGACGTGAACTCGATCTCCAGCGTCATCGAGCCTCGGTCGTAGCCGACCGAGGCGACCGTCTCCGACGCGACCGACAGTCTCTGCACCGTCACCTTCCCGGCCGATCGGCGGCCCGGACCGGCCGACCGATGAGGGCGCATGGTGTCACGTCCACGGAGAGCTGGTGGCGGCTCCCGCGGGACGGGCCCGTGGCGGCATCCATGGTTCTCGGCCCGGGATGTCATGATCGGGCCATGCGCACCACCGCCAAGGTCGACTACGCCGTCCGGGCAGGGGTCGCTCTGGCCCTCACCGCGGCGCAGGCCGAGGCCGACGGCGTGCGTCCGGAGCCGATGAAGGCGCACGTCCTGGCGTCCGAGGAGGACATCCCGCCCAAGTTCCTGGAGTCGATCCTGGCCGACCTGAAGCGGGCCCAGCTGGTGGCCAGCCAGCGGGGCGCGGTGGGCGGCTACCGCCTGGCCCGACCGGCGGCCGAGATCTCCATCGCCGACATCATCCGCGCCGTCGAGGGCCCCCTGGCCGACGTCCGGGGCGAGCGCCCCGAGGACATCAGCTACCGCGACGGGCTCGAGGCCCTCCAGCGCATGTGGATCGCCCTGCGCGCCAACCTCCGCGCCGTGCTCGAGCAGACGTCGCTGGCGGATCTGGCGGCGGGCCGGCTGGCGCCCTCGGTCGACGCCCTGGCCGAGGACCCGGGGGCCTGGGACCCGCACTAGCGCAGCGGCCTAGCCTGGTCCCGTGCCGACCGGGACCGTCAAGTTCTTCAACCACCAGAAGGGGTACGGGTTCATCGCGCGCCCCGATGGCGACGACGTCTTCGTCCACGCCTCGAACGTCGCCGGCGAGGGCGACCGCGTCCTCGAGGAGGGCCAGACGGTCCAGTTCGAGATCGGTGCGGGTCGCAAGGGCGACGAGGCGCTCGACGTGCGGGTCGTCTGAGGCGCGTCGACGCCTCAGCGCCACCGCGCCTCGGCGCGTCAGCGCCGGCCCTCGCGCCGGCGGCGGGCCAGGACCACGTGGGCCTTGGCCGCGCCCCAGGTGAGGCCGGGCTCGTGCAGGTCGGGGTGGACGTCGGCGAAGGCGGCCGGGGACAGGTCGTACACGTCGTCGGGGTGGATCCGCTCGGCCATCGCGTCCCGGACGACGGGCGGGACCCCGGCCTGGCGGAGGACCGCGGTCGGGTGGACGACGGCGCCCCGGAGCAGGGCCAGGGGCCCGGTGGGCTGGTTGTCGACGTCCCGATCGAGCAGGGCCCGGACCCGGGGGGCGACCTCGGTCGTGGCCCGCTGCCCGGCCTCGTGGGCGGCGGCTCGGACCTCGTCGGGCAGGGCCGCGGCGCCCGACCAGTCCCGGTACCGCCCGGCCACGGCCCGCTCGACCCAGCCGGCCAGGTGGGCCTCGATCCCCGTGGCCAGCGCGGTGGCGTAGCCGGCGAGGGCGGCGGCGTCGGCCGGGTCGTCGGGCCCGTCCTCGGGGTCGGGGGTCACCCTGCCAGGATGGCCGCCGTGGACGACCCCACCCCCATCGTCCCGGGCCCCGGCCAGGAGTCGGTGTGGGACTACCCGCGCCCCCCGCGCGTCGAGCCGACCACGGCCCACGTGGTGGTCGAGCACGGCGGCGCGATCGTGGCCGACACCCGCCGGGCCCTGCGGGTGCTGGAGACGTCGCAGGCCCCCGCCTACTACCTGCCCGAGGCCGACATCGACCTGTCGCTCCTGCGGTCGGCGACGACCCGGTCGTTCTGCGAGTGGAAGGGCACCGCCTCCTACGCCGACGTTGTCACCGGCGCCGCGGTCGCCCCGTCGGCGGCGTGGACCTATCTCCACCCGGTGCCGGCGTTCGCCGTCCTGGTGGGGCACTGGGCCTTCTTCCCCCAGTCCGTCGACCGGTGCCTGGTCGACGACGAGGTGGTCCGGCCGATGGACGGAGGCGTCTACGGCGGGTGGGTCACCGATGCCGTCGTGGGCCCCATCAAGGGCGGACCGGGCACGGCCCACTGGTGAGCCCGTCTTGAGGATCAGGGCGTACAGCGTGTTCGAGGGGATCGTGTACCACTGCGCGGTGCTGGACCGGGCGCACCCGTGCCGGCCCACGCTGGAGGTGGAGGCGGTGCTGCGCGCCGGGGACGCCGACGAGGGGCCGATCCTGCTGCCCCTCGCCGAGTACGTCCTGATGGCCGGCGGCCGCGAGGTGGCCCGCCCCTGCGTCGACCAGCTGGCGGCCCGGGGCCGGATCGTCTCCTTCCTCGGCGTCGACCACCTCGCCTTCCCGACCTGGACCCCGGTCGACATCTCCCCACCGGGGACGCCGGAGGGCTGAGGCGAGACCGGCCCCGTTCCGGCCCGCCCCTACACTCGACCCACCCGGACGAGGCCGCGGCGGCGTCGGGTCCGGCCCGGGAGGTACGACCACGATGGACTGCAGAGCGTGCGGAGCGCCGGTGCCCGACGGGGCCCCGAGCTGCGAGCGGTGCGCGACCGCCGTGGCCCGCCCTCCGGCCGATCCTGCCCCGTGGACCGGGCCTCCCGGCGACCCTGCACCCTGGTCTGGGCCGCCGGCGGGGTCGTCGTGGACACCGCCACCGGCCGGACCGCCCGCGGGGTCGCCGCCACCGGCCGGACCGCCCGCGGGGCCGTCGTGGTCGCCGCCACCGGCCGCGCCGACGTGGTCGCCTCCGCCCGCCGAGCCGCAGCCCGGTCAGCCCTGGTCGTCGCCTCCCCCCGGGCCGCCCCCCGGTCCTCGGTGGGCGCCGCCGCCGGCTCCCGGGCTGCCCAGCGGGTCGGCCTGGGCGCCGCCGGAGGGGATGTGGGCGCCCCCGGGGTCGCCGGCCCACACGCCCGGCCCGATCGCCCCGCCGGCGGACACGGGCGGGTGGGTCGCCCCCGGGCCACCGCCCGGTTGGGGCCCATCGCCACCGCCCGGCTGGGGCCCACCGCCCGGCGGGGGACCGCCGCTCGGGCCGCCGCCGGGGGGCCAGCCGTGGGCCGCACCCGCCGTCCCCTCGTCCGCCCCCGGGAAGGGCCGCCGGCGAGTCGGTCTGGTGATCGCCGGTCTCGGCGTCGTCACCCTCCTCACCGTGGGCGCCGTGGCCGTCCAGGCGCTCGTCGGCGGAGGGGGCGACGGGGCCAACAGCCCCGAGGCCGCCGTCGCCCGGCTGGTCGACGCCGTGGCCGCCGAGGACCCGGTGGCCGCCGTCGCCGCCCTGGCGCCCGACGAGGTGCAGTCGCTGGGCGATCTGGTCACCGAGATCGAGGACCGGGCGCAGGACGAGGGCCTGGCCGCCGAGGGCGACACCTTCGCCGGCATCGACCTCACCGCCGACGACATGGAGTACGAGGTCGACGAGCTGGGCGACGGCGTCGCCCGGGTCACGATCACCGACGGGACGCTCGGCTACTCCTTCGACCCCGATCAGCTGAGCGAGCAGAGCCGGCGCCTCGTCGACGCCGGGGACTCCGAGGGCGAGCTCGACATCAGCGATGAGGCCGGTGGCTTCGGCGAGGATGCCTTCCTCGTGGCCGTCCGCCGCGGTGGCAGCTGGTACGTGAGCCTCGCCTACACCCTGGCGGAGTACGTGGTGGACGGTCTCGACCTGCCCGAGGCCGACTTCGACGCCGAGCCCGACCTGCGGGACCCGGCCCCCGACCCCGAGGCTGCCGTGATCGACCTGGTGGAGGCGCTGGGCCAGGGCGACGCCCGGGAGATCGCCGCCGGCCTCCCCGAGGACGAGTGGCGGGTGCTCGTGCCCTACGAGGACGCCCTGTCCGAGCTGCTGGAGGGCTCCGACGGCGAGGGCCTCGACGCCGACCTGGAGGTGACCGAGGCTGCCCTCGACGTCCAGGACCTGGGCGATGGGGCCCGCCGGGTGAAGATCCTCAGCGCCGAGGGGACCGTCGAGGGCTCCGACGGCGAGGAGATCGAGTGGGAGCTCGACGGCTGGTGCTTCCGCACCTCCGGTGACGAGGAGCTGTGGGACGAGCTCTGCGACGCCGTGGAGGGCTCGTACCTGGCCCGGACCGTCCAGGACGAGGCACCCTCGGTCGTCGTCGTCGAGGACCGGGGCGGCTGGGTCGTGAGCCCGGTGCGGACCGTGCTCGACTCGGTGCGCGCCGCCCTGCCCGATCTCGACCACGACATCATCGTCACCATGCTGGGTCGGCCCGACCTGGTCGCACCGGACGGCGAGGCGCCCTTCGGGGAGGCCTTCGAGGTCGAGCTGGGCTCCGCCGGCGTGGCCACCCGCACGATCACCGCGGCGGCCGACGCCGAGCTGATCGTCACCGTCGACGACAGCACCTGGTGGTACCTGGTCGACCAGGACGGCGACGAGCTCGACTACGGCGACGACGGCTATCTGGTGGAGGAGGGCCGCGAGTACCTCCTCGTCCTCCAGCGTCAGGAGCGGGCCGGTGCCGCCCCGGTGACGGTGACGGTGGGCCAGGTCGTCCACGAGGACCTGGGCGAGGTGTCGCTGTCGGGCACGGTGGACGGCACCCTCTCGGCCGCCGGACCGGTGCGGCGCTCCACCTTCACGCTGGACCGCGAGGTCTCGGCCGAGATCGAGGTGGACGGCGCCGCCTTCGTCGAGATCTACGAGGACGGCGAGTACGTGTGCGAGGGGGGCGACGTGTGCGACTTCCTCCCCGGGTCCGAGTACACGCTCGTGATGAGGGGTGAGGAGTACGACCTGCACGACGGCGCGGAGGTCGACGTCTCGGTGTCGTTCACGCCCATCGAGCCCCCGCCCCCGGGCACCGCGCTCGACGCCACCATCGACGGCGGGCCGGCGGTGAACGGCGAGCTCGAGAGCGGTGAGTCGGCCTTCCACGACCTCCTCATCCCTGCCGGTGTCTCCGTCGTGGTCTCAGTGGTGGCGGACGTCGAGGGCGACGAGGAGGACGTGGACTTCGACGCCTACGTCGAGGACGAGGAGTTCACCGAGAGCGGGGACGAGGAGTTCGTGCTCGAGGGTCCGCTCGACGCCGAGATCGAGGTCTACCTCTACACCGACGAGCCGGCGGGCTACGTCGTCCTGCTCAGCCCGGCCTGACCCGACACGACCCCGTCCCGCGCCGAAGGCAGGTCGGCAGTGTGAACATCCGGTGACGGAGGGTCATCCATCGCGGGCAGCCTCTCCGAGGAGGCCCTACGATGCCGCCCGTCGACCTCGGGGTCACCAGGGCCGACGACATCACATCT
Source organism: Iamia sp. (assembly GCA_036009685.1). GTDB lineage: Bacteria > Actinomycetota > Acidimicrobiia > Acidimicrobiales > Iamiaceae > Iamia. The sequence continues at coordinate 10,564 of DASYLG010000053.1, forward strand.
GAAGGGACACAGATACATGCGAGACAAGAGGGTGCTCATGCGCCTCTTCGCCCTGCTGTTCGCCTTCGTCCTCGTCGCAGCAGCCTGCGGTGACGACGACGATGGCAACGACGAGGCCAGCGACACCACCGAGCAGGACTCCAGCGCGACGACGGAGGGGGACGGTGGGGAGACCACTGCTCCGCCCGAAGGCGAGGGCACGCTCGAAGGTTGGAAGGGCACCACGCCCCTCCCCGAGACGACCCCTGAGGTCGAGGCCTTCCAGGAGCGGATGCTCACGGCGGATCCTGATCTCCAGGACTTCAACTACGGGCCGGAGTCGTACGACGCCGCGATCGTGATCGCCCTGGCGGCCCAGATCGCCGGTGACGACGGCAGCGCTCACGCCGCCGAGATCGTCGGCGTGACGACCGTCGGCGAGAAGTGCACGACCTACGCCGACTGCCTGGCGATCGTCGAGGCCGGCGGCGACGTCGACTTCGACGGCATCTCCGGTCCGCTGGAGTTCTCCGGCAACGGCGAGCCCACCATCGGCTCGTATGGCGTGCTCCAGTTCGGTGCGGACAACCGCATCGACGAGGAGTCCACCACGTTCAAGACCATCGAGGCTCCGCCCGAGGTCGCCGACATCCCCCTGTCGGAGACCGAGGTCGACCGCCCCGGCGACGGGGTGCTGACCTTCGGCACGCTGCTGCCGGAGACCGGCAGCCTCGCCTTCCTCGGCCCGCCCGAGGTCGCTGGTGTGAACGTCGCCATCGAGGAGATCAATGCTGCGGGTGGCTACAACGGCCAGGACGTGGTGCTGAGCCTCTCGGACTCCGGTGACACCACCACCGACATCGCCAGCCAGTCGGTCGACCGGCTGCTGTCGGAGAACGTCGACGCCATCATCGGTGCCGCCTCCTCGGGCGTCACCCTGACCGTCATCGACGCGGTGGTCAACGCCGGCGTGACCATGTTCTCGCCGGCCAACACCTCCAAGGAGCTGAGCGACTACCCCGACAAGGGCCTGTACTTCCGCAACGCCCCGTCGGACATCCTCCAGGGTGCCGTGCTGGCCGAGGTCATCGCCGAGGACAGCAACTCGACCATCGCCATCATCAACCTGGACGACTCGTACGGCAACGGCCTGGCCGAGGACCTGAAGGCATCGTTCGAGGAGGGTGGTGGCGAGGTCCTCGCCACCGTGCCCTACTCCCCCGATGCACAGACCTTCGAGTCGGAGGTGAACGAGATCGTTGCCACCGATCCCGACGCCATCGTCATCGCCGGGTTCGAGGAGTCCGCCCGCATCGTGTCCGAGCTCATCAAGCAGGGCTACGGCCCGAACACGATCCCGATCTACGGGACCGACGGCAACATGGGCAACGCCACCGGCGAGGAGTTCGAGGCCGGCGGCTGATCTCGGCCTCCCGCTTCACCTGAACACCTGAGAGGGCCCCGGCCGCACCGGCCGGGGCCCTCCCGCGTCCGGGGCTGCTGTGGTGTCGACCCGGCCGGTGTCACCCCTGCCGCCCCCGCCAGACCCACCTGGACCACCTGCCCACGAAGCGTCGGGCGGCGATTCGCTGGCGATTCGACGCCCGACGGTCTCCGGACGATGGTCGAGGTGGAGGGCAGGGCAGGTCGGGTCGGGCGGGGGGCAGGGCGGCGGCGGGGGCCGGGCCGGTCGCTTCGCTGTCGCACCCCCCTGGCATGATCACCGCACGGCGCTCGATGAGGCGCCGGATGGCGGCCCTGCGGCCGACGGATCCCGACCGCCTCATCCTCGCGGAGCACGACATGCCGCCCGCCCACTCCGGCCCCGACGACCCCGACCGCCCCAGCCCCGACTGGCCGAACTGGACGCCGCAGATGGTCCGCTTCCGGCCACCGGACCTGGGCAACTCGGCGACCTTCTGGCTGCGGAGCATCGCCCGGTTGTCCCCCCGCGACCGCCTCCGCCTCCACGTCGAGCGGGAGGACATGCTCCGCCGGCTGTGGGTGATCGACCGGTCGATGCAGGCCACCGCCGAGGAGCGCCTCGATCTGCTCGCCGACCTCGCCCTGCACCGGGACCTCCTGTACCCCCGGATCCCCTGGCCACGGGGCCGCCGCCCTCCGGACCACCGCCACCCGAGCCTCCCGCCGGCGGCCGAGGGGGCGGTGCCGATCATCGGTGCCGTCCTCCGCTACACCTGCCTCCAGATCCTCGCCCGGCACGGCACCCTGCGGCTCATCGAGATCCACGGCTGGCTCCACCGCTACGGCTACGTCATCGCCCACCACCATCCGGTCAAGGCCCTCGCCGACGCCCTGGGCCACGAGCACGACTGCCACCGTGCCTGCCGGGTCGATCGGGGCACCTACCGCCTCGACCATCGCAGCCAGCCGCCCGACGACGGTCCCCTCGGACCGGAGCCCGGCGGCGACGACCCGGCGGTCATCGTCGACCCGCTGACCGACCCACCGGCGGGCTCAGCCGGCGAAGGGCCGGTCGGCGAGGGGGCCGAACCCGCAGCCGCCCCCCGGCTACTGGGCGCGAGCGAGGGTGCCGAGGTAGAGCTCGATGACCTTGGGGTCGTTCAAGAGCTCCTGGCCACCGCCGGTGTAGGCGTTGGTCCCCTGGTCGAGGACGTAGGCCCGGTCGCAGATCTGCAGGCATCGACGGGCGTTCTGCTCGACCATGATGATCGACACGCCGGCGGCGTTGATGCGCCGGCAGCGGATGAAGACCTCGTCCTGGTAGAGCGGCGACAGCCCGGCCGAGGGCTCGTCGAGCAGGAGGACCTGCGGGTCGGGCATGAGGGCCCGGCCCATGGCCACCATCTGGCGCTCGCCGCCCGAGAGCGAGCCGGCCCGCTGCTTGCGGCGCTCGCCCAGCATGGGGAAGAGATCGCAGACGGCCTCGAACCGCTCGCGGAAGACGCTCCCCTTCTGCTTGTACGCCCCCATCTCCAGGTTCTCCTCGACCGTGAGCCGGGGGAAGACGTTGTTGTTCTGGGGGACGTAGCCGATGCCGAGCGACACCAGCTGGTTGGCCTTCATCCCGGTGATGTCGCGGCCCTCGAGGGTCATCGTCCCGGACCGGATGGGGATCAGCCCGAACAGGGCCTTGAGGAACGTCGACTTGCCGGCACCGTTCGGACCGATGATGCCGACCAGCTCCTGGCGGTCGAGGTGCAGGGAGCAGCCGTTGAGGATGTTCACCTCGGGCACGTAGCCGGCGACGACGTCGGTGGCCAACACGATGGACGCCGCGCCCCCGGCCGAAGACGAAGACGACGCCCCCTTGTCGAGCGATGGCCCCGTGGTCTCGCTCATCCGGTCTCCTCCTCGACGGTCCCTTCGGCGATGGCCTCCTCGACCTCGGCGAGGACCTTCTCCTCCTCCTCGGGCGTGAGAGGCGCATCGTGATGACTGCCCAGGTAGGCGTCGATGACGGCCGGGTCGGCCGAGATGTCGCGGGGCGTGCCCTCGGAGATGATGCGGCCCTCGCCCATCACGATCACCCAGTCACTGATGTCGTGGACCACGTCCATGTCGTGCTCGACGAACAGCACCGTCATGCCGTCCTCGCGGAGCGACTTCACGTGGCCGAGCAGCGACTGGGTCAGGGCCGGGTTCACGCCGGCCATGGGCTCGTCGAGCATCACCATCTGGGGCTGGACCATGAGGGCCCGGGCCATCTCCAGCAGCTTGCGCTGGCCACCCGACAGCGAGCCGGCGTACTCGTCGCGCATGTGATCGAGCTTGAACCGCGCCAGCAGCTCGTCGGCGCGAGCCTCGATCTCGGCCTCCTGGGCGCCCCAGAGCGGCTTGAGCAGACCGATGAAGAAGCTCTCGCCCCGCTGTCCGGTGCCACCCAGCTTCAGGTTCTCGATGACCGAGAGGCGGGCCAGCGACTTGGTCAGCTGGAACGTCCGCACCATGCCCCGGCGGGCCACCTTGTGGGCCGGCATGCCGGCGAGATCGACGCCGTCGAAGGTCCACCGCCCCGAGTCCGGCTTGTCGAACCCCGTGAGCAGGTTGAAGAACGTCGTCTTGCCGGCACCGTTGGGCCCGATCAGGGCGGTGATGGTGCCCCGCTGGACCTCGACGTGGTCGACGTCGACGGCGGTGAGGCCGCCGAAGGTCCGGCGCACCGAGTCGGCCACCAGGATCGGGTCGGGCTTGGGCACGCCCGGGACGCGCTCGATCCCGGCGTGGGGATCGGCACTGACGGCGCCCTTGGAGAGGTCAGCCCCGCTCACCGATGGCCACCTCCTTCTTGTCGCCGAAGATGCCCTGTGGCCGGAAGATCATCAGCAGCACCAGCCCGATCCCCACCAGCATGAACCGGATGATCCCCACCCGGGTGCCGGTGAGGAAGTCACCAGGGATCTTGTCGTTGGCGACGGCCTGGCGCAGCGTCACGTCGGTGAACGAGAGGAGCGACCAGAACAGCATCGAGCCGACGATGGGCCCGAAGATCCGGGCCGTGCCCCCCAGGATCAGCGCCGTGTAGGCGAAGAAGGTGAGGGCGGTCGAGTAGTTGTCGGGCTGCACCGACTGGCGGGAGATGGCGAAGATCACGCCGCCCAGGGAGCCGATCACGCCGCCCAGGATGAGCGACTGCATCTTGTACCAGTTGACGTTCTTGCCCAGGCTGCGGACGGCCTCCTCGTCCTCGCGGATCGACTTCACGACCCGGCCCCACGGACTGCGCATCAGGGCCCACACCAGCAAGGAGGTCAGGCCCACCAGGCTCCACCCGACGATCAGCACCCAGCTGGTGTTGGGCCCGAAGGTGATGTTGAACAGGCCGTAGCCGCCATCTCCGAGGTGGACGAACCCGAGCTTGGTGCCCACCTCGGGCAGCGGGTTGACGTCGAAGAACGGGTCGGCGAAGGACTGGAGGCCGTCGGAGCCGCCGGTCGTTCCCCGCAGCGACGCCGACCGGAGCACCAGCCGCACGATCTCGCCGGAGGCGATGGTGACGATGGCCAGGTAGTCGGAGCGGAGCCGCAGGGTCGGCAGGCCCAGGAGGACGGCCAGGATCACGGCGGCGAACAGCCCCAGGAAGACGGCCAGCCAGAACGACAGGCCGAAGGTGAGCACGCCCATGGCCACGCCGTAGGCGCCCATGGCCAGGAACGCCACCTGCCCGAAGTTGACCAGGCCGGTGTAGCCGAAGTGCACGTTGAGGCCGATGGCGGCCAGGGCGAACACCACCGCGTCGGTGCCCACCAGGGCCTTGAGCCCGTTCTCGAAGATGTTGGCCCAGTCCACGGCGCTACCCCACCCTCTCGGCACGCCCGAGGATGCCCTGGGGTCTGACGAGCAGGACGAGGATCAGGACCACCAGGGCTCCCACGTTCTTGAGGTTGGGGGGCACGCCCGGGATGTCGGCGCTCAGGTCGAGCGTCGAGATCTGGATGAACATCCCGATGATGAACGACCCCACCAGCGCGCCGTAGGCCGTGCCCAGCCCACCGAGCGTGATGCCGGCGAACATCAGGAGCAGCAGTCCGAAGCCGCTGTTGAACGAGATCCGCTCGTTGAGGGCGAACAGGACGCCGCCGAGGGCGGCCAGCCCGCCGCCGAGGGCCCAGACGAACAGGATGACGCGGTCGACGTCGATGCCCGACGAGGCGGCCAGGTCCCGGTTGTCGGAGACGGCCCGCATGGCCTTGCCGATCTTGGTCTTCTGGAGGATGTAGGCGACGACGAGCAGGACGACGATGATCAGCCCGATGCTCCACAGGTCGCGGGGGGCGATGTTGACCGGGCCGGCCTTGATGGGCGTCTGGCCCTGGTAGGCGGCGTAGACCCGGGGGCTGGCGCCGAAGATCAGC
>DASYLG010000054.1:0-11183 GCA_036009685.1 Iamia sp.
CGACGAGGCCGGCCACCCCGAGCACCGCATCGCCGATCTCGACGGCCGGGCCCTGGCCACCGGGGTCCGGACCCTGCTGGCCCGCCCCGACCGTGGTCGCCTCCTCGCCGGCGACCTGGCCCGCGCCGCCGCCAGCGCCACCACCCCCCTGGCCGCCGCCGCCCTCTGGGCCGACATCGAGTCCGCCGTCTCCGACGCCCCCACCCCCACCCTCGATCCCGAAGTGGTGATCGGATCCCCGGAGGGGCCGACGTGATGCGGCGACGGGCGGTGCTGGCCCTGACGCCCGACCTGGCGCGCTCGGACGTGAACCGGACCCTGCTCTCGCTGCTCGACGAGCTGGGTCGAGCCGGAGCTGTCGACCCCACCCGCACCCGGGTCGTCGCCGGCGAGGGCGGCGGGCTCGCCCCCGACATGGCGGGAGCGGCCGATCTGGCCGCCGTCCGGGTCGTCGGCGGGGGTGCCGACCGGGTCGGGGCCGTCGCCGCCCGGGTCCACCCACGGGCCCGGCCGGCCGGCGAGCGGGTCGGCCTGTCCTGGGGCCTGGCCCGCCACCCCTCCCGGGGCGGGATGGGCCCGCCCGACGTGGTGTGGGCCCACGGCGCGGCCGCCCTCACCCTCGCCGAGGCGCTCCCCCGCCCGGCCCGACGGGCCCCGCTCGTCGTCCGCCTGCCCGAGGGCCCCATCGGCCTGGCCCGGGCCGGCGGCCCCGACGTGGCCGAGCGACTGGCCCGGGCTCGGCTCGTCGTGGTCGGCACCGCGGCCCTGCGCTCGCACCTGGTGTCCGACCTCGGCCTGGCCGCCGACCGCATCGCCGTCCACCCGCCGTGGATCCTCGCCGCCGCGACCGACGACGACCCGCCGCCCGCCGTGCCCCCTGACGCCCTGGTCGTCGCCGGCGGCGGCCCGATCGGCTGGCGGGCGGGCACCGACCTCTTCGTCGCTCTCGCCGCCGAGCTCCCGGCCGAGGTCGACGGCCGCCCCGTCCACCTCGTCTGGGTCGGCCGGCCCGACGACCCGGAGGCGGCCGAGCGGATCGCCACCGACATCGCCCTCCGCGACCTGGCCGACCGGGTCCACATCGTCCCGGCCGACGGCTGGGGCGCCGACTGGCCGGCCCCGACCCTGGCCGTCGTCACGGCGCGCGAGGCGCCGCTGCCGCTCCTCGCCCTCGACGCCGCCCGCCGGTCGGTCCCCGTCGTCGGCCACCGCACCTCGGGGCTGGTCGACGTGCTGCCCGAGTCCGTCCACGACGAGGCGCTCGTCGACCTCTTCGCCAACGGCGACCTGGCGGCCCGGGCCATCGCCCTCCTCCGCGAGCCCCCGGCCCGGTTCAGCCTCGGCGCCGAGCAGGGCGCCCACGTCACCCGCCACCACGACGCCCGGTCGCGGGTCGCCGAGCTGTGGGCCGACGTGGCCTCCCACCTGGCCCGGGGGTGAGGGCGCGGCCGAGACCACCCTGACGTGGGAACCTGGACACGTGACCAGCGATCTCGTCCTCGTCGACCACCCCGCCCCGCACGTCGGACGGGTGACGCTCAACCGGCCCGAGCGACTCAACGCCATGTCGATCGACCTCGTGCTCGAGCTCGACGACGCCCTCGGCCGCCTGGCCGACGAGAACGGCACGTGGGTCGTCGTCCTCACCGGCGCCGGCCGGGGCTTCTGCTCGGGGCTCGACCTGGAGGACCACGGCGTGGTGCCCGGCATCGACGGCCTGACCGTGGGCCGGATCGCCCAGCGGGCCATGCGGGTCTACAGCCGCCTCGTCCCCCGCCTGCGGAAGATGCCCCAGCCGGTGATCGCGGCGGTGAACGGGGCCGCCTTCGGCGGTGGCATGTGCCTGGCCCTCGGCGCCGACCTGCGCATCGCCGCCGAGTCGGCCGTCTTCAACGCCACCGGCATCGTCAACGGCCTCACCTCGACCGAGATGGGCGCATCGTGGCTCCTCCCCCGTCTCGTGGGGGCGGCCTGGTCCAGCGACGTGCTGCTGACCGGGCGCCGGGTCGACGCCACCGAGGCGCTGCGGGCCGGGCTGGTCAGCCGGGTCCTGGCCGACGACGAGATGGCCGACGCCGCCGTCGCCCTCGCCGCCGACATGTGCGCCCACTCGCCCTACGGGCTGGCCATGACCAAGGACGTGCTGTGGGCCAACCTCGAGATCTCCAGCCTGGAGGCGGCCATCGAGCTCGAGGACCGCAACCAGCTGATGCTCGGCTTCACCGAGAACCTGCCCGAGGCCATGCGCGCCTTCAAGCAGGGCCGCTCCCCCGCCTACACCGACGAACCCCGCCGCGACCTCTTCTCGGGCTGAGCCCTGCCGGTCGAGCCTCGGGCTGAGCCCGCAGGTCGAGACCCGCAGGTTGAGACCGACGCGGGACCGGTCCGGCCGACGCAACCGGAGACCGGGCCACCACCATGCGGGGTCGGCACCGCACGGCGCGGGGCGAGGACGGAGCGGACGTGACGATGGTGCGACGACGGATCCGGCGGGGTGGGTTGGCGACGATGGTGGCGGCCACCGCCCTCGTGGTGGGGACGGCGACGCCGTCGGCGGCCGCGTGCACGCCGCCCATCCACGACGACCTGGCGGGGAACTTCCCGCTCCAGACCGCCTCCGGAGCCGTCAACGGCGACCTCTCGTGCACCACTCCCCAGACGGGCGAGCCCCACCACGCCGGCCAGGTCCCGACGTCGTCGCTCTGGTACCGCTGGCGGAACCAGAGCACCACCGCCACCCAGCTCCAGCTGTGGACGGTCGGGAGCACGGCCGACACCCGTCTGGCCGCCTACGCCAGCACGACCCCGCCCAGCTACTCGTCGATGGTCCTCCTGGGCTCGAACGACGACGTCAGCGCCAGCCAGACCTGGAGCCAGATCATCATCGACGTGCCGGCCAACGGCTACGCCTACATCGCCGTCGACCGCAGCGGCCTGCCCATCGCCGGCAAGGCGTCGATCATCCTGCGGTGGCGCTTCTCCTACGCCCCCTTCGAGGCCCCCGTCCCCTTCGTCAACGCCTTCTTCTCGGACTTCCACGGCCGGCTCGCGAGCCCGCAGGAGATCAACAACTACACCTACCGCCTCGAGCACGAGCCGGCCGAGGACGTCGCCGCGGCCATCATCGCCTTCGCCGGGGCGTCCGACGCCAACGACCCCGTCGCCCGGCTGTACCGGGCCTACTTCGCCCGTCGGACCGACGGCAACGGCCTCCGCTACTGGGCTGCCCAGCTCCGGGTGGGCAAGACGCTGGCCTCGGTCTCGGACTTCTTCTCCAAGTCGAACGAGTTCAAGACGAAGTACGGGACGCTCACCAACACCGCCTTCGTGAACCTCGTGTACACCAACGTGCTGGGCCGCCCGGCGTCCAGCGCCGACCGCATCTACTGGGTCGGCCAGCTGGGCAACGGCTACTCCCGGTCCAAGCTCATGCTCCAGTTCGCCCAGAGCAACGAGAACCGCACCGACTCCGACCGGCGCATCCGCACCGACGTCGTCTCCAGCCTCACCGGCGTCGCCATCTCCGACCCGGGGCGCCGGGCCCTCCCCGACGGCACCATCGCCGACAAGCAGCTGGTCAACCTCCTCCTCGTCACCGGCCAGTACGGCCCGTGAAACCCGTGCCGGCGGCCGGACGCCGGCCTGTCAGCGTGACGGCGTGCCCAACCGGATGCACGACGGCCAGGTGGACGTCGACACGGACATCGTCCGCCGGCTGATCGCCCACCAGCACCCGCGATGGGCCGGCCTGCCCATCGTCGAGGTCCCGTCGGTCGGCACGGTGAACGCCGTCTACCGGCTGGGCGACGAGCTGTGCGTGCGCCTCCCCCTCCAGGCCGGCGGGGTCGACAGCCTGGAGCGGGAGCTCGAGCGGCTGCCGTGGCTGGCCGCCCGCCTGCCCGTCGCCGTCCCCGAGCCGGTGGCCACCGGCGGGCCCGACGCCGCCTACCCGTTGCCCTGGGCGATCTACCGCTGGTTGCCCGGCGGGACCGCCGACGGGTCGGGGGACGCCGCCCTCGCCGACGACGTCGCCGCCGCCGTCACGGCCATCCGCGGCCTCGACCCGACCGGTGCGCCCCGCGCCGACGGGCGGTGGGCGCTGTCGGCGTGGGACCCCTCCGTCAGCCGATCGCTGGAGGCGCTCGGCGGGGTGATCGACGTCGAACGGGCCGGCGCGGCTTGGGCCGCCGCCGTCGCCGCGCCCTCGTGGGACGGTCCGGCCACGTGGGTCCACGGCGACCTCCTGGCCGCCAACCTCCTCGTCGCCGACGGGCGCCTCGCCGCCGTCATCGACTGGGGCGGAGCCGGCACGGGCGACCCGGCCGCCGACCTCCTGCCGGCCTGGAGCGGGCTGGACGCCACCGGTCGCGCCCGGCTCCACACGGTCCTCGATCCCGACGACGCCACCTGGACCCGCGGCCAGGGATGGGCCCTGCGGACCGCCCTCACGGGCCTGCCGTACTACCCGGAGACGAACCCCGGCTTCGCCGCCCTGGCCGCCGCCATGCTGGCCGCCGTGCTCGCCGATCACGACTGACCGCTCCGTCCGGCTTTTCTGGGGCGGAAGGGTCACCGGCTAGACCAACGGCACGACCGCATCCTCGGAGGAAGCACCGTGCCCGAAGCCGTCATCGTCTCGACCGCCCGCACCCCCATCGGGCGAGCCATGAAGGGCTCGCTCAAGAACGAGCGGCCCGACGACCTCACCGCCTTCATCGTCGACACGGCGCTGAACCAGGTCCCCGAGCTGGACCGCACCACGGTCGAGGACCTGATCCTCGGCTGCGGGCAGCCCGCCGGCGAGTCGGGGTTCAACATGGCCCGCATCGCCGCCATCCAGGCCGGCATGCCCGACGTCCCCGGCGTCACCATCAACCGGTACTGCTCGTCGTCGCTCCAGGCGATCCGCATGGCCACCCATGCCATCAGGGCCGGCGAGGGCGATGTGTTCGTGGCCGCCGGCGTCGAGACCGTCAGCCGCTTCCTCAACGGCATGGCCGACGTCGGCGGGGCCAAGAACTCCCGCTACGCCGACGCCGAGGCCCGCACCGCGGCCCGCCAGGCCGGTGGCCAGGGCGACTGGGCCCCCACCGAGGGCCTGCCCGACGTCTACATCGCCATGGGCGAGACGGCCGAGAACGTGGCCGAGTACACCGGCACCACCCGCGAGGAGATGGACGAGTTCGCCGCCCTCTCGCAGCAGCGGGCCACCGCCTCGCTGGAGAACGGCTTCTGGGAGGGCGAGATCACCCCCGTCGTCACCACCGATGGCGAGGGCAACGAGGTCACCGTCACCCGGGACGACGGCATCCGGGCCGGCACCACCGCCGAGGGCCTGGCCAACCTCAAGCCCGCCTTCCGCCCCGACGGCCGCATCACCGCCGGCAACGCCTGCCCGCTCAACGACGGCGCCGCCGCCGTCATCGTCATGAGCGACACCCGCGCCGCCGAGCTGGGCCTCACCCCGCTGGCCCGCGTGGTGGCCTCGGGCGTCACCGGCCTCAACCCCGAGATCATGGGCCTCGGCCCGATCGAGGCGTCGAAGCAGGCCCTGGCCCGCGCCGGCATGACGATCGACGACATCGACCTGGTCGAGATCAACGAGGCCTTCACCGCCCAGGTGATCCCGTCGGCCAAGGAGCTCGGCATCAGCTGGGACAAGCTCAACGTCAACGGTGGCGGCATCGCCGTCGGCCACCCCTTCGGCATGACCGGCGCCCGCATCGCCACCACCCTGATCCACGGCCTCCAGGACGCCGACAAGACCTTCGGCCTGGAGACCATGTGCGTCGGTGGCGGCCAGGGCATGGCCATGATCTTCGAGCGCCTCAGCTGAGGTAGAGCAGGAGGACCACGAGGTGCCAGGCACCTCGTGGTCCGATCACCGGTTCGGTCGCGTCAGAGGAGGTTGTCGGGGCCGAGATCCTGGACCGACGTGGTGCCGGTGAGGCCGAGGGCGACGTCGATGTCGGCCCGGAGGCCCTCGAGGACGTGGGCCACGCCGGCCTCGCCGCGGGCGGCCACGGCCCAGGCCCAGCCGCGGCCGATGAGGCAGGCCCGGGCGCCGAGCGCCATCAGCTTGACCACGTCGAGGCCGCTGCGGATGCCGCCGTCGGCCAGGATCTCGACCTCGTCGCCGACGGCCTCGGCCACCGCCGGCAGGGCCCGGGCGGCGCTCGCCACCCCGTCGAGCTGGCGACCGCCGTGGTTCGACACGACCAGGCCGTCGACCCCTGTGTCGGTCGCCCGGCGGGCGTCCTCGGGGTCGAGCACGCCCTTGACCAGGAGCTTCCCGTCCCAGTGCTGGCGCACCCAGGCGATGTCGTCCCACGTGACCGACGGGTCGAACTGGGCGTCGACCCAGTCCTTGAACGCTTCCGGCGTGCGGGCACCGGGCACGGCGTCGGTGAGGTTCCCGAAGGTGAGCGGCTTGCCGCCGATCGCCACGTCGCGGAGCCACTGCGGGTGCGACACCAGGTCGAGGCCGCGCCGGGCCTTGGCCCACGCCGTGACCTCGCCGACCATGGCGTTGCGGGTGTCGCGACGGCGGGCGCCGACGACGGCGAGGTCGACGGTGAGCACCAGCACCGGGCTGCCGACCTTGGCGGCCCGGGCCATCAGCCCCTCGGCGTAGCCCCGGTCGCGCATGACGTAGAGCTGGAACCACGGCGGCCGCGTCGTCGCCTCGGCCACCTCCTCGATCGGGCAGATCGACACGGTCGACTCGACGAACGGCACGCCCGCGGTCTCGGCCGCCCGCGCCGCCTGGACCTCGGCCCGCCGGGCGAACATCCCGCCCAGCCCGACGGGACCGAGGATCACCGGCAGGCTGAGCTCCTGGCCCAGGACCGTCGTGGCCTGGCGCCGCTCGGTGACGTCGCGCAGCACCCGCTGGCGCAGCCGGACGTCGACCAGATCGGCCACGTTGGCGGCCATGGTGGCCTCGTCGTAGGCCCCGCCGTCGATGTAGTCGAACAGCTGGCGGGGCAGCCGGCGCCGGGCCAGCTCCCGGTAGTCCGAGATGGTGGCGGGGGCGACCCCGAGCGGTCGATCAGCAGCGAACCTCATGGCCCCGGACCGTAGATGAGCCGTGCCGACCGTCGGCGCCCTCAGTCGCAACCGGCGCCGGGGACGGGGACGACCTCGACCTCGGTGTCGGACACGAGCCGGAGCTCGTGGTACCTCGGCGCCTCGGTCAGGTAGGTCCCGACCAGGGCGGCGGCCGAGGCCGGGTAGACGCCCTCGGTGGCGCGATGGGCCTCCGCCGCCGTCTCCAGGGTGAGAGCCTCGGTCTCGCACACCGCCGGCGGGACGTCGCCGGCCGTCGCCAGCTCCTCGACCGGTGCCTCCCGCGCCGCCCCCGACGACGCCGCCGTGGTCGCGGCCACATCGGCCGCACACCCGGCCAGCGCGATCAGCGCCACGCCGGCCGCCGCCATCCGACTCGTCGCCCCCCGGCTGGTCATGACCGCACCGTACCCCTCAGGCCTGGCGGGTCACCTCGACGGTGACGGCGAGCTCCTGGGCGCCACCGCCGGCGTAGACGCCCCGGAACGGGGGCACGTCGTGGTAGTCCCGGCCGGCCGCGACCCGGACGTGGCGGTCGTACACCGGGGACAGCGACGTGGGGTCGAGCGGCCAGACGGTGCCGGTCCACGCCGCCACCCAGGCGTGGCTCTCGCCCACCGCCACCACGCCGATCTCGGGCTCATCGGCCGGGTGCAGGTAGCCCGACACGTACCAGGCCGGGATGCCCATGGTCCGCAGCAACGCCAGCGACAGGTGGGCGAAGTCCTGGCACACGCCCCGGCCGGCGGCCAGGACCTCGGGGGCCGTGGTGGTCACGCCCGTGAAGCCCTGCTCGTAGGCCAGCCGGTCGTTGACGAACCCGACGGCGGCCTCGGCGGCGGCGGCCGGCGTGGCTGCATTGGCCCGCAGCGACGCCGCCACCTCGACGAGGGCCTCGTCCTCGAGCCCCACGATGTCGGTGGGGACGAGCAGCTCGTAGAACCGATCCCGCACCTCGGCCGAGGCCAGGTCGTCCCACGTGGCCTCGCCCGGGCCGACGCGCGTCACGCCCGTCTCGACCACGGCCTTGGCCACCACCGACAGCTCGGTGTGGGGCACGTGGAGGTCGAAGTGGTGGACCATCGACCCCCAGTAGTCGACGTGGTTGACCAACCGGACGGCCGGGTTGACGTCGAGGCTCCACGACAGGACGGTCTGGCGCCGGTCGCTGCGGGGCTCGAGCCGAGCCTCGTTGTACGACGTGGTGACCGGGGCCTCGTAGCGATACGAGGTCGAGTGGGTGATGGCCAACCGAGTTGCCACTACGAGATCGCTCCAGTCATCGCCCGCCTCGCGGTCACGCCTCTCCTCGGCAGGGCCTCGGAGCAGGGCAGGCCACTGTGCTGGCCGGGTCGGTCTCGCCTGGCGGCTCGCCCCCTCATACCGCGGTCTCCGCCTGCCACTCGATGAGGTCGGCCCGGCGGAAGTAGCGGGCCTTCACCAGCTCGTCGGCCCGCCGACAGGCGTCCTGCAGGCGGGTGAGGGTCGCATCGGTGGTGCGAGCCAGGTCGTCGGGGCCGGTGTAGGTGAGCTCGGAGCGGACCCGGCCGATGATGCGCACGGCCGTGTCCGGCGTGCCGGTCGAGGTGGCGATGGCCCGCAGCGAGGTCTCGGCCAGGTCGAGGGCGTAGGCCACCGACCGGGGCAGGTCCTCGGCCTGGAGGAGCATGGCCAGCGCCCGGGTGCGGGTGATGTCGCCGCCGTAGGTGCGGAGGAAGGCGTCGTTGGCCCCGCAGGACACGAGGACGCTCGACCACTGGGACGGGTCGTCGGAGTCGGTGACCGCACCGAGCAGCCGGGCCGTCATGTCGACCCGCTCGAGACAGCGCCCGATGGTGAGGAAGCGCCAGCCGTCGTCGTGGAGCACGACGGAGTCGATCAGCCCGCCGATGAGCGCCACCCGCTCCCGCACCCAGCGGAAGAAGATGTAGGGCCCGAGGGCGCGGGCGGCCCGGATCTGGGCGTCGAGGTCGTGGTGCGTGCGGTTGATGGCCTCCCACACCTCGGTGGCCAGGGTCTCGCGCAGGCCCCGGGCGTTCGACCGGGCCAGGCGGAGCGAGCCGGCGACCGAGCTGGGGTTGTCGGGGTCGTAGGCCAGCAGCTCGGTGGCCCGCCACAGGTCGACGGCCTCGACCTCGGCGCTGCCGGCCAGGCCCATCGCCGCCAGCAGGATGGCCCCGACGTTCTCGTCGGCGGCGTCGGCCAGCATCCGGTGGACGTGGACGTCGAGCAGCCGGGCGGTGTCGTCGGCCCGCTCGACGTAGCGCCCCATCCAGTACAGCGACTCGGCGATCCGGCTCAGCACGACGCCTCCCCCTCCCCCGCCGAACTTTGGACCGAAGTCATCCCTGGCGGACAGGTTCGGTCCAAAGTTGGAGGGGTGGCGGCTGAACTTTGGACCGAAGTCATCCGTGGCGGACACGTTCGGTCCAAAGTTCGATCGGCCTGCTGTTGCTGGAGCTGCTGTTGGTGCTGGCGCTCGTGGTCGTCGGCCGGGCCGAACTGGAGCGGGACCGGCGCCGCCTCGCCCCGGCGGGCATCGGCCTTGTCGGCAGCGATGGTCTGGGCCGAGGTGGTGGGCTCGACCGGCGTCGGAGCGAGGTGGGCATCCTTGAGCACCCAGGTGTCCTTGGACCCGCCGCCCTGGCTCGAGTTCACGACGAGGCTGCCCTCGGGCAGGGCGACCCGGGTCAGCCCGCCGGGCAGGACCCAGACCTTCTCGCCGTCGTTCACGGCGAAGGGTCGGAGGTCGAGGTGGCGGGGCCGGAGCCGCCCGTCGACCAGGGTCGGCGCCGTCGAGAGGGTGACGACGGGCTGGGCGATCCAGCCGCGGGGCTCGGCGATGATGTCGGCCCGGGCTCCGGCCAGCTCCTCGTCGGTGCACGAGGGCCCGAACACGAGGCCGTAGCCACCCGACCCGTCGACCGGCTTGACCACCATCTGGTCGAGACGGTCGAGCACGAAGGCCCGGGCGTCGGGGTCCTCCAGCCGGTAGGTGTCGACGTTGCGGAGGATGGCCGGCTCGCCCAGGTAGTACTCGATCAGGTCGGGCACGTAGGTGTACATGAGCTTGTCGTCGGCCACGCCGTTCCCGATGGCGTTGGCGATGGTGACGTTGCCGGCCCGGTTGGCGTGCACCAGCCCGGCCACGCCCAGCACGGTGTCGGGCCGGAACTGGACTGGGTCGAGGAAGTCGTCGTCGATGCGCCGGAAGACGACGTCGACCCGCTCCTCCCCGGCGGTCGTGCGGACGTAGCAGACGTCGTCGCGGCAGATGAGGTCCCGCCCCTCGACCAGGTCGACGCCCATGAGCCGGGCCAGCAGGGCGTGCTCGAAGTAGGCCGAGTTGTGGACCCCGGGGGTCAGCACGACGATCCGGGGGTTGCGCACGGTCGGTGCCGTGGCCCGCAGCGCCCGCAGGAGGTGACGGGGGTAGTCGTCGACGCCGGCGATGGCCTGGGCCCGGAACAGGTCGGGGAACACCCGGGCCATGACCCGCCGGTTCTCCATCACGTACGACACGCCCGACGGCGACCGGAGGTTGTCCTCCAGCACCCGCATCTCGCCGTGCTCGTCGCGGATGACGTCGATGCCGGCCACGTGGATGTGGACGCCGCCGGGCGGGCGGATCCCGTACACCTGCCGGTGGAAGTGGGGCGACGAGTGGACGAGCTGGCGGGGCACGACGCGGTCGTCGAGCACCTGGCCCTCGCCGTAGATGTCGGCCAGGAACATCTCCAGGGCCTTGACCCGCTGGACGATGCCGGACTCGAGGCGGGCCCAGTCGCCGGCGCCGATGACCCGGGGCACCAGGTCGAGGGGGAACGGCCGCTCCTCGCCCGACAGGGCGAAGGTGACGCCCCGGTCGCGGTAGGCCCGGCTCAGCGCCTCGGTGCGCGCCAGCAGATCGTCCGACGTCTGGGGGCGCAGGGTGTCGTGGATGACCCGATAGGTCTCCCGCGGCCGCCCGTAGCGGTCGAACATCTCGTCGTGGGCACGGCGCGAGGAGTCGGAGTCGTAGCCCTCGAAGAGGTCCGTCACGCGCTCACGCTCCCGCACCTGTGTTGCACGAGTCGCACGCGGGTGTGAACCACGTGTGAACCGTCGCCGGGCCG
>DASYLG010000055.1:0-1504 GCA_036009685.1 Iamia sp.
CGCGGGCGAGACCCCGTCCGACTGGTGCGCCACCCTGGAGGCCGCGCTGGTCCTCGACCCGCCCCACGTCAGCGCCTACGCCCTGACGGTCGAGGCCGGCACGCCCCTCGCCCGGCGGATCGGCGTCGGTGAGGTGGCCGCCCCCGACGACGACGACCAGGCGGCCAAGTACCTGGCCGCCGACGCCGCCCTGACCGCCGCCGGCCGGCCCTGGTACGAGATCTCCAACTGGGCCCGCCCCGGCCGGGAGTGCCGGCACAACCTCCTCTACTGGGCCCAGGGCGAGTACCTCGGGATCGGCTGCGCCGCCCACGGACACACGCCGGTCGGCCGGCGGTGGTGGAACGTCCGCACCCCCGACCGCTACATCGCCCTCGTCGGGGACGGCTCCTCCACCGAGGCCGGTCACGAGCTCCTCGCCGGCGCCGAACAGGAGGGGGAGGCGACCATGCTGGCGCTTCGCACCCGCCACGGTGTCGCCCCCGGTCCGGAGGCGGACGGGCTCGTCACCGACGGTCTGGCCGAGCACCGCGACGACCGGGTCGTCCTCACCCCCCGGGGCCGGCTCCTGGCCAACGAGGCTACGGCCCGGTTGCTGTAGTACACCGGGGGATGGCCCATTCCTCCTGCTGAGCGGCCCTACGGCATGCCGTCGGGCACCCCCGGGTCGTTAGAATCGACGGGAGTGCCATGGACGAACGTAAGGCCGCCATCCTCAAGGCATTAATCGAGGAGTACGTCGAGACCGGCCAGCCGGTCGGGTCGAACACGGTCGCCCGCGGGGCGGGGCTCGGCGTGTCGAGTGCCACCGTCCGCAACGAGATGGCCATTCTGGAACGGGAGGGGTACGTCACCCACCCCCACACGTCGGCCGGCCGGATCCCCACCGACAAGGGCTACCGGCACTTCGTCGACCACCTCGCCCGCCAGAAGGAGCTCCAGCCTCCGTCCCGCCAGGCCGTGGCCAGCTTCTTCGCCACCGCCCACCACGCCCTCGAGGACATGCTCCACGAGACGAGCCTGCTCCTCTCCCGCATCACCACCCACGCCGCGGTCGTGGTCGGCCCCCAGCCCGACGCCGCCCGGGTCCGCTCCGTCCAGCTCGTCCGGCTCCACGACACCTCGCTGCTGGTCGTGGCCGTCCTGTCCAACGGGCACGTCGAACGGCAGTTCATCGAGCTCGCCGCCGAGATCGACGAGAGTCGAATCGGCGCCGCCACCGCCGTGCTCGACACGCAGCTGCGCGACGCCTCCTTCGCCGAGCTGCCTGTTCCCCGGGTGACGGGCGACCCCGTCACCGACCAGATGGCCAAGCAGGCCCGCGACGCCCTGGCCGAACGGTCCGTCGGCCGGGCCAGCGAGCCGGTCTACGTCGGTGGGGTGAGCCGGATCGCGGCCGACCTCGACGCCTTCACGGCCGGCGAGACGGTCGGGCGGCTGCTCGAGGTCCTCGAGCACCAGTTCCTCGTCGTGAGCCTGGTGCGCGACCTGATCGACCAGGGGG
>DASYLG010000056.1:0-2367 GCA_036009685.1 Iamia sp.
GACGAGATCGCCGGCCTGGCCGCGCGCATCCTCACCGACATGGTCACGGTCGACCGGCTGCGCACCGTCGAGGACCAGGACGGTCCCGGCGGTGGGGCGAGCGGCGACCGGTTCGACCGCGAGGTCTGGTCGGCTCTGGCCGCGGCCGGCCTCCTCGGCGTGGCCCTGCCCGCCGATCTGGGGGGCTCGGGCCTCGGGCTGGTCGAGCAGTGCCTCGTGCTCGAGCAGGTCGGCCGTACGGTCGCCCCGGTCCCGGTGCTCGCCTCGTGCGTGCTCGGCGCCCTCCCCATCGCCACCTTCGGCACCGACGGCCAGAGGACCCGGTGGGTGCCCCCGATGATCAGCGGCGAGGTCGTGCTCACCGCCGCCCTGGTCGAGCCGGCCAACCGCCAGCCCGAGCGCCCCACCACGGTCGCCACCGAGGACGACGACGGCTGGCGGCTCACCGGCGTGAAGACGTGCGTCCCCGCCGGGACGGTGGCCGACGCCGTCGTCGTGTCGGCCTCGATCGACGGCGGTGGCGCCGGGCTGTTCCTCATCGTGCCCGGGGCCGACGGCCTCGCGATCGAGGGGCAGCGGGTCACCAACCGCGACCTCGAGGCCCAGGTCACCCTGGACGGGGTCACGGCCGAGCTGATCACCGACGAGGCCGCCGCCCTCGGGTGGCTGCTGGAGCGGGCCACCGTCGGGCTCTGCGCCCAGGCCGCCGGCGTGGTGGGCCGGGCCCTGGAGCTGACCGCCGCCTACGCCAAGGAGCGGGTCCAGTTCGGCCGGCCCATCGCCACCTTCCAGGCCGTGGGCCAGCGCGCCGCCGACGCCTACATCGACGTCGAGGCCACCCGTCTCGTGCTGTGGCAGGCGGCGTGGCGGCTCTCCGAGGCCCTGCCGGCCGCCACCGAGGTCCAGGTGGCCAAGTACTGGGCCGCCGAGGCCGCCCACCGCGTGGGCCACACCGCGGTCCACATCCACGGCGGCACCGGCGTCGACGTCGACCACCCCATCCACCGCTACCTGATCGCGTCCCGCGAGCTCGAGCTCACCCTCGGCGGGGCCACCGACCAGCTCCTCCGCATCGGGGCGAGCCTGGCCGCCAGCCGGAGCTGACCGCTCCCCTAACGTCATCTCGAGAGGAGGGCCCATGGACTTCGACGAGAGCCCCGAGGAGGCCGCGTTCCGCAAGGAGGCGCGCGGCTGGCTCGACACCTACGCCGGATCGGACCAGGCCCGCCAGGTCACCCGCGTCCCCGGCGAGGACGAGTCCGCCTTCGTCGAACGGGCCCGCCCCTGGCAGGCGCTGCTCGCCGAGCACCGCTGGGCCGGAGTGGCCTGGCCCGAGGCCTTCGGCGGCCGGGGCGGCACCGCCGCCGAGGCCGCCATCTTCGCCGAGGAGGCCCTCCGCTACGGGCTGCCCACCGGCGCCTTCGCCGTCGGCGTGCGCATGGCCGGGCCGACGATCATCGCCCACGGCACCGACGCCCAGAAGGCCCGCTACCTCGCCCCGCTCCTCCAGGGCGAGGAGGTCTGGTGCCAGCTCTTCAGCGAGCCCGGAGCCGGGTCCGACCTGGCCGGGCTGTCGACCCGGGCCGTGCGCGACGGCGACGAGTGGGTCGTCACCGGCCAGAAGGTGTGGACCTCGGGCGCCCACTACAGCGACTTCGGCATCCTGCTGGCCCGCACCGATCTCGACGCCCCCAAGCACCGGGGCATCACCTACTTCCTGATCGACATGCGCCAGCCCGGCATCGAGATCCGGCCGCTCCGCCAGATCACCGGCGCCTCCCACTTCAGCGAGGTCTT
This sequence comes from Iamia sp., assembly GCA_036009685.1. Taxonomy (GTDB): domain Bacteria; phylum Actinomycetota; class Acidimicrobiia; order Acidimicrobiales; family Iamiaceae; genus Iamia. Next base: position 1,798 of record DASYLG010000056.1, read on the forward strand.
CCTCACCGAGGCGCGGGTGCCCGACCGCGCCGTCCTCGGCGAGGCCAACGGGGGCTGGGGCGTCGCCATGACGACCCTGGCCAACGAGCGGGCCTTCATGGGCGGCCACAGCAGCGGGCCGACCCTCGACGACCTCCTGGCCCTCGCCCGCAGCCTCGGAGCCAACGACGACCCCCTGATCCGTCAGGGCCTGGCCGCGGCCTGGTCCCGCGGCCAGATCACCAAGTACCTCGGCATGCGGGTTCGCACCGCCACCAGCCAGGGCCGGCCGCCGGGGCCCGAGGCCTCGGTCATGAAGCTGCGGGCGGCGTGGAACATGAAGGCCAACGCCGAGCTGGCCCTCGCCATCGAGGGCGCGGCCGGGATGCTCACGGGGCCGGCGGCGCCCGAGGCCGGACGCTGGCAGCAGCACTTCCTCAGCGCCCCGTCGATCCGCATCGCCGGCGGCAGCGACGAGATCCAGCGCAACGTGATGGGCGAGCGGGTCCTCGGCCTGCCGCCCGACCCGCGGGTCGACAAGACCGTCCCGTTCCGGGAGCTGGCCCAGGGGGTGGCACGATGAGGGCGAGG
>DASYLG010000057.1:0-1989 GCA_036009685.1 Iamia sp.
AGAGCGGTCGTGACGACCTGCTCATCGACCACGTCCTGACGTCCGCCGACATCCTGTCCGCCCACCACCTCGACCACGCGCGCCGGTAGCGGCTGCCCCTGAGGAGAGAACCATGACGGTCACCGAGACTCCCTCGACCAACCACGAGGAAACGTTGAAGGACGGCCGCGTCGTCGCCATCGCCGGCCCGGTCGTCGACGTGGAGTTCCCGCCCGATGCCGTGCCCGGGATCAACACCGCCATCGAGATGACCCTCGAGGTCGACGGCAAGGACATCGTCGTCCGGGCCGAGGTCGCCCAGCAGATCGGCGACAGCCGGGTGCGGGCCATCTGCCTGCGGCCCACCGATGGCCTGACCCGGGGCGCCGCCGTGCGCAACCTGGGCGTCGGGCTCACCATGCCGGTGGGTGACGGCGTGCTCGGCCACGTCATCAACGTGATGGGCCAGCCCCTCGACGTGGCCGAGCTCGACGAGTCGAAGATCGACGGCTACTGGCCGATCCACCGCGAGGCCCCGGCGTTCGACACGCTGGAGCCCACGAAGGAGATGTTCGAGACCGGCATCAAGGTCATCGACCTCCTCACGCCCTACCTGCAGGGCGGCAAGATCGGCCTGTTCGGTGGCGCCGGTGTGGGCAAGACCGTGCTCATCACCGAGATGATCCGCCGGGTCGCCCAGAACCACGGTGGCGTGTCGGTGTTCGCCGGCGTGGGCGAGCGCACCCGTGAGGGCACCGACCTCTTCCTCGAGATGGGCGAGTCGGGCGTGCTCGACAAGGCGGCGCTGATCTTCGGCCAGATGGACGAGCCTCCCGGGGTGCGGCTCCGGGTCGCCCTGGCCGCGCTGACCGTGGCCGAGTACTTCCGCGACCAGCGCGGCCAGGACGTGCTGCTGTTCGTCGACAACATCTTCCGCTTCGTGCAGGCCGGCTCCGAGGTGTCGACCCTGCTGGGCCGCATGCCTTCGGCCGTGGGCTACCAGCCCACGCTGGCCGACGAGATGGGCGAGCTGCAGGAGCGCATCACCTCGACCCGGGGCCGGTCGATCACCTCGCTGCAGGCCGTGTACGTGCCCGCCGACGACTACACCGACCCGGCGCCGTTCACCACGTTCACCCACCTCGACGCCACCACCGAGCTGTCCCGCGACATCGCCGCCCTCGGCATCTACCCGGCGGTCGACCCGCTGGCCTCGACGTCGACCATCCTCCAGCCCGACGTGGTCGGCGATCGCCACTACGCCGTGGCCCGCCGGGTGCAGGAGATCCTGCAGCGCTACAAGGAGCTGCAGGACATCATCGCCATCCTCGGCCTCGACGAGCTGTCCGAGGAGGACAAGGTCACCGTGGCCCGGGCCCGCAAGATCCAGCGGTTCCTGTCGCAGCCCATGTACGTGGCCCAGGCCTTCACCGGCCTCGAGGGCATCACCACGCCGGTCGACGAGACCGTCGACTCGTTCGAGGCGCTGTGCCAGGGCGACCTCGACGACCTGCCCGAGCAGGCCTTCCTCAACGTGGGCGGGGCCGACGACGCCCGCCGCAAGGCCAAGCAGCTCACCGACCAGGCCGGGAGCTGACCGCGGTGACGTTGCAGGTCGAGCTGGTCTCGCCCGAGCGGATCCTCTACTCGGGCCAGGCCGACATGGTCATCGCCCGCACCGTGGGCGGGGGCGACATCGCCTTCCTCACCGGCCACGCCCCGTTCGTGGGGGCGCTCGACATCGCCACGCTGACGATCCGGTCGAGCGGTGAGGGCGACAAGCTCGTGGCCGTGCACGGCGGGTTCGTCGAGGTGTCGGGGTCGTCGGGCTCGGGCTCGGGTGCGTCGGGTGCCGGCGGCGATGGCGCCGCTGGGGCCGTGCCTGAGACCACGGTGACGATCCTGTCCGACGTGGCCGAGCTGTCCGGCCAGATCGACGTCGACCGGGCCCGCCAGGCCCAGCAGCAGGCCGAGGAGCGCCTGCGGGGCGAGGACGACGCCGAGGCCCAG
>DASYLG010000058.1:0-7365 GCA_036009685.1 Iamia sp.
GTCAGGCCGAGGGGGCGACCGTGCCCAACGGCCAGGGTGGCTGGCCCGAGTACCGGGACATGGTCGCCACCATGGACGGCCTCGGGCAGGATCCCGCCCACGGCTGTGGCCGGGCCTTCTGGGAGTTCGACCGCGACCGGCTCCAGTCGTACGGGACGACGATGGCGCCGATGATGCTGCCGTACTTCACCGACGGCTGCATCGGCTCGATGGAGGGGCTCTACTTCGAGTCGTCGGCCACCACGCCGTACCACTTCATCACCCAGTGCAAGCTGTCCCAGGCGGGTTCGTGCTCGCAGCGGGACCTGGCCTACACGTCGTTCGACATCGGCAAGGGCATCGACCAGCTCGAGCTGATGGGCGTGAAGTACTACATGGCGGCGTCGCAGACCGCCGTCGACGCCGCCGCCCGCGACGACCGCCTCACCGAGGTGGCCGTGTCGGGCCCGTGGCACGTCTACGAGCTGGACCCCGTCGAGAGCCAGATGGTCGTGGGGCTGGACCACCTGCCCGTGGTGCTCCAGGGCGTGGAACCCACCCAGGACAGCTGGCTCGACCCCGCCATCTCGTGGTTCAACGATCCCGAGCGGTGGGACGTCCCGTTCGCCATCGACGGACCGGACGACTGGACCCGGGTCGAGCTCCCGGAGCTGTCGGACACCAACGCCGACGGCACCGATCGACGGGTCGGCGACCGCACGCTGCCCGACTTCCCCGAGGAGGCGGTGCGGCCGGCCGAGGTCACGGAGATCGAGATGGGCGACGAGTCGCTCTCGTTCCACGTCGACGAACCCGGCACCCCGGTCCTGGTGAAGGTCTCCTACTTCCCCAACTGGGAGGTCGAGGGAGCCGAGGGGCCGTACCGGGTGGCGCCCAACCTGATGGTCGTCGTCCCGACCGACACCGAGGTCACCATGACCTACGGGCGCACCACGCTGGACTGGGCCGCCTACCTCCTGACGTTCCTCGGCCTCCTCGCCCTGATCGGCTTCTGGCGCTTCGGGCCGGTGCCGATCCCCGAGGGCGTGATCGACCGCCGCCGGCGCGAGCGCCGCGAAGCCCGCGCCGCCGCCCTCGCCATCACGGCGGCGGCTGCCCCGCCGGCGCCCGAGTGGATCGTCCCCGGTGCCCCTCCGTGGCCCGCCGCGCCACCGTCCTCGGCCGACCCACCGGGCGGCTCCGATCCGCCCGGCGTCCCGTGGTCCGACGACGACGCCCTCGCGCCCGGCGCCCACGACCCCGACGAGGCGGTCGGTACCTGGACCTCGCCCGTCGCGCCCGACGACGAGCGGGGCGACCCGGGGCCGTGAGGGAGCGGCTGCGCCGGTTCGCCTCGATCGGGTTGATCGCCACGCTGGTCGACATCGGGGTCCTGCTGCTGGCGGCTCGGGTCCTCGGCCTGATCGTGGTGGCCGCCGACGCCGTCGCCCTGCTGGTCGCGGCCGTGGTGAGCTTCTGGCTGCACCGCCAGATCACCTTCGCCGGGGACCCGGCCGTGCGCTGGGTGCACCGGCCGCTGGCCTTCGCCCTCAGCGCCGTCGTGGCCGGTGCCGTCGACGTCGTCGTGCTGCGCACGCTGGTCGAGGTCACGGGCTGGGAGTCCGCCCCCGCCCTGGCCGCGGCCAAGGTCCCGGCCATTGCCGCCGCCTCGGCGGTGCGCTTCGTCGCCTACCGGTGGGTGCTGTTCGGGGTGGTGCGGGCCGAGCTGGCCGAGCAGGTCCCCCGGCCGCCCGCGCCCGGGACCGCCCGGCTCACGGTCGTCGTCCCCGCCTATCGGGAGGCCGACCGGATCGCCGCCACCGTCGAGCGCATCCGGGCCGAGCTGGCCCCGGTGGCGCCGGGCGCCGAGCTGGAGGTCGTCGTCGTCGACGACGGCTCGCCGGACGGCACCGCGGACGCGGCCCGAGCGGCCGGCGCCGACCAGGTCGTCGTGCTGGCGGACAACCGGGGCAAGGGGGCCGCGGTCCGGGCCGGGGTGCTGGCCGCCACCGGGCGGACGGTCGCCTTCACCGACGCCGACCTGTCGTACCCGCCGGGCCAGATCGCCGACCTGCTGACCGAGGTCGAGGCCGGCTGGGACGTGGTCGTGGGGAGCAGGGTCCACACCGAGACGTCCACGCTGGTGCGGGCCCGAGCCGTCCGGGAGCTGGGTGGGCGGGTGATCAACCTGGCCACCCACGCCGTGCTGCTCGGCGCCCACCGCGACACGCAGTGCGGGCTGAAGGCCTTCCGCTCCGACGTGGCCCGGTCGCTGTTCGCCCGCACCCGGGTCGACGGCTTCGCCTTCGACGTCGAGCTGTTCCACCTGGCCGAGCGCGACCGCCTCTCGCTCCGCGAGGTGCCCGTCCAGGTGGCCAACGCCGAGCGCTCCTCGGTCCGTGTCGTGCGGGACGGGCTGAGGATCGTGCGGGACCTGGCCCGGATCATCCGCGACGGTCGTGCCGGCCTCTACGACCAGTCCGAGTCGGCGGCCCTGCCGACCGGAGAGGACCGCTGCCGACCGGCCTCGTGACCTGCGTCGCGGGGCCCGAGCGGGGATGGCCTAGGTTGAGGCCGGTCATCTGGGACTCGGTCGAGGAGAGCACACATGCGCGGGACACTGAAGGCGGTCGCAGGTCTCTGCGTTCTCGCCGGGACGCTGCTCTTCGCGAGTGGTGGGCCGGCGAGCGCCCAGGAGTGCGGCGGCTACTTCGGCCCGCCGTGCGGCGAGGACGTGCTCGAGGTGGAGTACCCCTCGTGCGTCGTGGCCGGCGATCCCTTCTCCGTCGACGGCTCGGTCACCCCGGCCGACGCCGCCTCGGCCGGTGAGGACGTCGCCTTCGACATCGACGGCCAGTCGGCCGGCACGCTCGACATCGCCGACGACGGCACCATCACGGGCTCGCTGACCGCCCCGAACCTGGCGCTCGGCAACTACACCTTCACCGCCGTGACCGGCGAGCTCGAGGCCTCCGGCCCGATCGAGGTCTGCACCGACGGTGGTGTCGGCGGCAACGGGAACAACAACGTCACCGGCGGGAACACCCCGCTGGCCCGCACCGGCTTCGACGCCACGCCGGTGGTCAGCCTCGGTGCCGCCGCGCTGGTCCTCGGGGCGGCCGCGATCTACGGCAGCAAGCGCCGCCAGGCCGCCTGATCCACCCCATCCGATCCGACCGGAGGCCGGCCCACGGGCCGGCCTCCGTCGCGTCCGGACTGCTGTTCGCCCTGGTCAGTGGGCACGTTCGGAGAATCTCGGAGAAACCTCGGGCGAGGTGTCGAACGGGGCGACCCTCGCTCGTGGACAGGGTGAGGGCCGGTACGGTGCCGGCCTCGGAGACAACGGAGACACCCTGATGAAGCAGTACATGCTGAGCGTCCACCACGATCCTGCCGCCGAGGCCGAGGCGCCGGAGATGACGCCCGCGGAGATGCAAGCGATGTACGAGGGCGTGGCCGCCTTCAACCAGGAGGCCATCGCCGCCGACGCCATGGTCTTCGGCTGCGGCCTGTTCCCGCCGGACACGTGCACCACGGTGCGCACCGAGGGCGGCGAGATGCTCCTCACCGACGGACCCTTCGCCGAGACCAAGGAGTACCTGGGCGGCTTCTGGATCATCAAGTGCGACGACCTCGACGCCGCCCTGGAGTGGGCCCGCAAGGCCGCCGACGCCCTGAGCGGCGGGCCGGTCGAGGTCCGGCCCCTCCAGGAGGACGCCGAGTAGCGCCATGGGCGACCGGGCCACCGAGGACGACGACCCGGCTCGGCTCCTCGAGCGGATCTTCCGCGAGGAGCGGGGCGCGGTCGTCGCCACCCTGATCCGCCTCCTCGGCGACATCGACAGCGCCGAGGAGGCGGTCCAGGAGGCCTACGTCGTCGCCCTCCGGACCTGGCCCGAGCGGGGCATCCCCCCGAACCCGGGCGGCTGGCTCGTCACGACCGCCCGCAACCGGGCCATCGACCGGGTCCGCCGGGAGTCCACCCGGCAGAACCGCTACGAGCAGGCCCACCACCTGACCGACCACGATCCCGAGACCGAGGAGGTCGGACCCGTGGGCGACGACCGGCTCCGTCTCATCTTCACGTGCTGCCACCCCGCGCTCGACCGCCGGGCCCAGGTGGCCCTGACCCTCCGCCTGCTGGGCGGGCTGGAGACGCCCGAGATCGCCCGGGCCTTCCTGGTGCCCGAGGCGACGATGGCCCAGCGCATCGTCCGGGCCAAGCGCAAGATCCGCGACGCCAGCGTGCCCTACCGGATCCCCCGCGACGCCGAGCTGCCCGACCGGCTGGCGAGCGTGCTGGCGGTGGTCTACCTCGTGTTCAACGAGGGCTACACCGCCACCGCCGGCGACGATCTGGCCCGGGCCGACCTGGCCGAGGAGGCCATCCGGCTGGCCCGGGTGCTGGCCGACCTCATGCCCGACGAGCCCGAGGCGCAGGGCCTCCTCGCCCTGCTGCTCCTGACCGAGGCCCGCCGCCCCGCCCGCACCGACGCCGACGGCGAGGTCGTCCTCCTCGCCGACCAGGACCGCACCCTCTGGGACCAGGATCTGGCCGCCGAGGGCCGGGCCATCGTCCGCCGCTGCATCCAGCGCAACGCCCCCGGGCCGTACCAGGTCCAGGCCGCCATCGCCGGCGGGCACAGCCAGGCCGCCTCCGCCGAGGCCACCGACTGGGGCCAGATCCTGCAGTCCTACGACCTGCTGGCGGCGCTGATGCCGACCCCGGTCGTCCTGCTCAACCGGGCCGTCGCCGTGGCCGAGGTGCAGGGCCCGGCGGTCGCGCTGGCCGAGGTCGACCGGCTGGCCGCCGTCCTCGACGACTACCACCTGTTCCATGCCACCCGGGGAGAGCTGCTGGCCCGCCTCGACCGCACCGCCGAGGCCCGAGACGCCTTCGCCGCCGCCCACGACCGGGCCGGCAACGAGGCCGAGCGCCGCTTCCTCGCCCGCCGTCGCGACGCGGTCGCGGCAGGGGCCGAGGACACCGGGGCCGCGGGGCTCGAAGACCCCTCCGACTAGGGTCGCCGGGCCATGGCCGACCTCGATGCCATCTTCAAGGCCTACGACGTCCGCGGGCTCGTCGGCGAGCAGATCGACGCCGAGGCGTGCCGCGCCATCGGCGGTGCCTTCGCCCGCTTCGCCAAGGAGTCCGAGGGCGCCGAGCGCATCCTCGTGGGACGCGACATGCGGCCCAGCGGGGTGCAGTTCGCCGCCGCCTTCGCCGAGGGGGCCCAGGCCCAGGGCGTCGACGTCGTCGACATCGGCCTGTGCTCGACCGACATGGTCTACTTCGCCTCCGGTCACCTCAAGGCCCCCGGCGCCATGTTCACCGCCAGCCACAACCCGGCGGCCTACAACGGCATCAAGTTCTGCCTGACCGAGGCCAAGGCCGTGGGCCAGGACACCGGCCTCGATCGCATCAAGGCCATGGCCGCCGCCGGCGTGCCCGATCACCTGGGCGAGCCCGGCCGGTTCAGCCAGCAGGACCTCCTCGGCGCCTTCGTCGACCACGTCCGCTCGTTCGTCGACACCGCCGCCTTCGCCCCGCTCAAGATCGTGGCCGACACGGCGAACGGGATGGGCGGCCTGGTGGTCCCGGCTGCCTTCGCCGGGCTGCCGGTCGAGCTCGAGGTCATGTACGGCGAGCTCGACGGCACCTTCCCCAACCATCCGGCCGACCCCATCCAGGTCGAGAACCAGCAGGACCTGGTCCGGCGGGTGCGCGAGACCGGCGCCGACATCGGCCTGGCCTTCGACGGCGACGCCGACCGGGTCTTCGTCGTCGACGACCGGGGCGAGCCCATCTCCGGCTCGACCACCACGGCGATGGTCGCCGCCGGCGTGCTGGAGAAGGAGCCGGGGGCCACCATCCTCCACAACCTGATCTGCTCCAAGGCCGTGCCCGAGATCATCCGGGAGAAGGGTGGCACGCCCATCCGCACGCAGGTGGGCCACTCGCTGATCAAGGCGGTCATGGCCGAGACCGGCGCCGCCTTCGGGGGCGAGCACTCGGCGCACTACTACTTCCGCGACAACTGGCGGGCCGACAGCGGACTCATCGCCGCCATGCACGTGATCGAGGGGCGCAGCAAGGCCGGCATCCCGCTCTCGGAGATGCGCAAGCCCTTCGACCGCTACGCCATGTCGGGCGAGCTCAACACCACGGTCGACGACCCCCTGGCGGTCATCGAGCGGGTGGCGGCGGCGTTCCCCGACGGCGACCAGGACCGGCTCGACGGGCTCACCGTCGACCTCGGCACCTGGTGGTTCAACCTGCGACCGTCCAACACCGAGCCGCTCCTGCGTCTCAACCTCGAGGCCCCCACCCGGCCCGAGTGCGACGAACACGTGGCCGAGGTGCTCGGCCTCATCACCGGATCGGCTCCCGCCGCTCCCTGACCTCCGGAGGACGCGCCATGGCGCTCGACCCCCAGCTGCTCGACATTCTGGCCTGTCCCGAGGACAAGGGCCCCCTGCTGTACTTCGAGGACGAGGCGGCGCTGTACAACCCGCGCCTCAAGCGTCGCTACCGCATCGAGGACGACATCCCGGTGATGCTGGTCGACGAGGCCGAGGGCGTCGACGACGCCGAGCACGACCGGCTCCTGGCCAAGGCCGAGGCCGACGGCGTGAAGCCCACGTTCGAGGCCTGAGGGCCGATCGTGGACCGGGGGATCGACCAGTGACCGACACCAGCCCGACCCGCCGGGGCCTCGACAGCCTCGGGATGCGCGACGCCACCCTCGGTCTGGGCGACCAGGTGGCCGCCGCGGTGGCGGCCGGTGAGGCGATCGAGGGGCTGCCCGAGGGCGAGGAGATCGCCAACATCGTCGTCCTGGGCATGGGCGACAGCGGGATCGTGGGCGACCTCATCGAGACGGTCGGCGACCTGTTCCTGCCCGTCCCCGTCGTGGTCGTCAAGGGCTACGACGCGCCCAGCTTCGTCGCCACCGACACGCTCGTCGTGGCCGTGTCGTACTCGGGCGACACCGAGGAGACGATCCAGGCCGCCGAGGAGGCCGCCGCCTCGGGGGGCCGGCTGCTCGTGGTCGCCTCCGGGGGCCAGCTCCTCGAGAGCGCCGCCGGGTGGGGGGCCGCCGTCGCCCCCGTTCCGGACACCTTCCCGGCGCCCCGGACCGCCGTCGGCGCCATGACGGTGCCGGTCCTCGTCGCCCTAGAGCGCATGGGCATCTTCCCCGGCGCCCACGGGTGGATCGCCGCCGCCGCCGACCAGTTGCGCCGCCGGTCCGACCAGCTGGCCTCGGACCGGAGCCCGGCCGTCGACCTGGCCCGCCGCATCGGCCGCACGCTGCCGATCGTCTACGGCGCCGGGGCCGTGGGCCGGGTGGCGTCGACCCGTTGGAAGACCCAGATCAACGTCAA
>DASYLG010000059.1:0-2059 GCA_036009685.1 Iamia sp.
GCCGAGGGCGTGAGCGAGGGCGACGTGGTGTCGTGGGTGCTGCCCACGTGGCACGGATCGCTGGTCCTCATCGCCGCCCTGGCCCGGATCGGGGCCGTGCAGAACCCGATCATCCCGATCTACCGCGACCGCGAGGTCGGCTTCGTCACCCGCCAGGCCCAGGCCTCGCTGCTGATCGTGCCGGGCGAGTGGCGGGGCTTCGACTACGAGGCCATGGCCGAGCGCATCGCCGAGGAGAACCCGAACCCGCCCCGGGTCCTGGTGGCGTCGAGCACGCTGCCCGACGGCGATCCCGGCACCCTGCCGCCCCCGCCCGAGCCGCCGGCCACCCGCGCCGACGAGCCCGCGACCTGGCTCTTCTACACGTCGGGCACGACCGCCGACCCGAAGGGCGCCCGTCACAGCGACGGCGACCTGATCCTCACCGCCCGGGGCATGTGCGACCGCATGCTGTGCCGGGAGGGCGACAGGAACCTGATGGCCTTCCCGGTCACCCACATCGCCGGCCCGATCTGGCTGGCGTCGAGCCTCATGTACGGCCTGACCAACGTCATCACCGAGGCCTTCGACCCCAAGGCCACGCCCGACCTGGCGTCGAAGGCCGACGTGACCCTCGCCGGCTCGGCCACCTTCTTCCACATGGCCTACCTGGCGGCCCAGCGGGCCGCGCCCGGCGGCGTGAAGATCTTCCCCAGCCTGCGGCTGTGCCCGGGCGGTGGCGCCCCCAAGCCGCCGGCCCTGCACGGCGAGGTCCACGACGAGCTGGGCGGGCTGGGCATCGTGTCGGGCTGGGGCCTGACCGAGGCGCCCATCTTGACCATGGGCTCGGCGCTCGACCCCGACGACAAGCTGGCGAACACCGAGGGCCGGCCCATGCCGGGCGTGCTGCTCCGGGCCGTGACCCTCGACGGCGAGGAGGCGGGGCCCGGCGAGGAGGGCGAGCTGCGGGCCAAGGCGCCCCAGATGATGCGGGGCTACCTCGATGCCGCGCTCGACGCCGATGCCTTCGACGACGACGGCTGGTTCCGGACCGGCGACCTCGGGGTCATCGACTCCGACGGCTACGTCCGCATCACCGGCCGGGTCAAGGACGTGATCATCCGCAAGGGCGAGAACGTGTCCGCCGCCGAGGTCGAGAACCTCCTCTACGAGCACCCGAAGGTCGCCGACGTGGCCGTGATCGGCCTGCCCGACGCCGACCGGGGCGAGATGGTGTGTGCGGTGGTCGCCGGGCCCGAGGGCGGTGAGCCCCTCTCGTTCGTCGAGATGGTCGAGCACCTGAAGGAGAAGGGCCTGCGCACCCAGGCCCTCCCCGAGCGGCTCGAGGTCGTCGACGCCATCCCCCACAACGCCAGCGGCAAGATCCCCAAGCACGAGCTCCGCAAGCAGTACTCGTCGGAGGGCTGACCCCTGCCGTTCCGTGTGCGGAAACCCACCGGACCGGTGGTTTCCCGCACACGGAACGGGCTCAGAGCAGGGCGACGGCCTCGGCGAGGAGGTCCACCTGGCGGTGCCAGTCGCCGGCGGTGACGGTGACGACGACGCGATGGGCGCCGGCCGCGGCCAGGGCGGCGAGGTGCTCGGCGGCGACCTCCGGGCCGCCCCGCACGACGACGTCGTCCACGGCCTCGGCGGGCATGCCGAACCGGCCCTGGGGATCGGCCACGAGGGCCCGGACCTCGTCGGGGGAGGGGAGGGCGGGGTCGCCCTCGAGGGCCAGCATGGTGCTGGCGGTCAGCGGAGGAGGGGGCCGGCCGGCAGCCGCGGCCCGTTCGCCGATCCGGTCGCGGGCCTGGCGCGTCCCGTCGGGCCCGAAGGGGACGAGGAACCACTCGGCGTCGTGCTCGACGACCCGGCGCTCGGCCGCGGCCGACATCCCCCCGATCACCAGCGGGGGGACCTCGACGCCGGGGGCCAGCCGGACGGTGGGGGAGCCGGGCTCGTCGGCCAGCACCGTCGTGTCGCCGGCGATGAGCGACGGCAGGACGCGCAGGGCGGCATCGAGACGCCGGCCCCGCTCCCGCACGGGCACGCCGGCGGCCTCCCACGAGAGGGTGTG
>DASYLG010000060.1:0-14331 GCA_036009685.1 Iamia sp.
CCTCTTCGGCCCCCAGGGCGAGCGCCTCCACGTCCGCGGCCGCCCGAACCCCTGAGGGCCGGCCGCGCCCGGGCCGTACCATGCAGCCGCCGTGACCGACCCTGCCCCACGCCGACGCCGGCGACGTCGCCCCGAGCGGTCGGAGGATCCCGCCGCCCGCGAGGCGCGGCGGGTGCGGCGGCGGGAGCGGCTGCCGGTGCCGACGTACCCGCCCGAGCTGCCGATCACCGAGCGGCGCGACGAGCTGCTCGAGGCCATCCGGGACAACCAGGTGGTGATCGTGGCCGGCGAGACGGGCTCGGGGAAGAGCACCCAGCTGCCCAAGCTGTGCCTGGAGCTGGGGCGGGGCGTCGACGGCCTGATCGGCCACACCCAGCCCCGCCGGGTGGCGGCCCGCACCATCGCCGAGCGGGTGGCCGAGGAGCTGGGGTCCGAGCTGGGTGACGCCGTCGGCTACACGGTCCGCTTCACCGATCGGGTGGGCGACGACACTTTCGTCAAGGTCATGACCGACGGCATCCTGCTGGCCGAGCTCCAGCGCGATCGCCTGCTCCGCCGGTACGACACGCTCATCATCGACGAGGCCCACGAGCGCAGCCTCAACATCGACTTCCTCCTCGGCTACCTGCACCAGCTGCTGCCGCAGCGGCCCGACCTGAAGCTGATCATCACGTCGGCCACCATCGACACCGAGCGGTTCTCGGCCCACTTCGGCGACGCCCCCGTCGTCGAGGTGTCGGGCCGGACCTACCGGTCGAGATCCGCTACCGGCCCTACGGCGAGCTGGTCGCGGCCGAGGAGGGCGACGACGTCATCGACGACGATCGGGACCAGGTCGAGGCCATCTGCGATGCCGTCGACGAGCTGGCCCGAGAGGGTTCGGGCGACGTGCTGGTGTTCCTCAGCGGCGAGCGGGAGATCCGGGACACGGCCGACGAGCTGGCCAAGCGGGAGCTGAAGGGCACCGACGTCCTGCCCCTCTACGCCCGGCTGTCGGCGGCCGAGCAGCACCGGGTCTTCGAGAAGCACTCGAAGCGGCGCGTGGTCCTCGCCACCAACGTGGCCGAGACCTCCCTCACCGTCCCCGGCGTCCGCTACGTCGTCGACGCCGGCACCGCCCGCATCTCGCGCTACAGCCACCGGCTCAAGGTCCAGCGCCTGCCGATCGAGAAGATCAGCCAGGCCTCGGCCGACCAGCGGGCCGGGCGCTGCGGCCGGGTGGCCCCCGGCATCTGCATCCGTCTCTACGCCGAGGAGGACCTGCTCGCCCGGCCCGCCTTCACCGACCCCGAGATCCTCCGCACCAACCTGGCCTCGGTCATCCTCCAGATGACCAACCTGGGCCTGGGGGACGTCGCCGCCTTCCCGTTCCTCGATCCGCCCGAGGCGCGGGCCGTCCGCGACGGCGTGGCCCTCCTCGAGGAGCTCGGCGCCCTCGACCCCGACCAGCCCGCCGACCGCCGCCGCCTCACGACGATCGGGCGGAGCCTCGTCCGGCTGCCCATCGACCCCCGGCTGGGCCGGATGGTCCTCGAGTCCGAGCGCCAGGGCTGCGTGCGCGAGGTGCTGGTGATCGCCGCCGCCCTGTCGATCCAGGACGTGCGTGAGCGCCCGGCCGAGAAGCGGGCGGAGGCCGACGAGCTCCACCGCCGCTTCGCCGTGCCCGGATCGGACCTGCTCGCCCTCGTCCGGCTGTGGGACCACCTCGACGAGCGCCGCAAGGCGCTCACCGGCAACCGCTTCCGCCGCGAGGTGAAGAGCGAGCTCCTCAACTTCCTGCGGACCCGGGAGTGGCGCGACCTCCACCGCCAGCTGGCCCAGGCCGCGGCCCCGCTGGGCATCGTCCCCGGCACCGAGGAGGCCACGCCCGACCAGGTCCATCGAGCGGTGCTGGCCGGCCTGCTCTCGCAGATCGGGATGCGCGACCGCGAGACCCGGGAGTTTCGCGGCCCCCGCGGCGCCCGCTTCCAGATCGCGTCGGGCTCGGCCCTTGCCCGCAAGCCCCCGGCCTGGGTGATGGCCGCCGAGCTGGTCGAGACCAACCGCCTGTGGGCCCGGGGCGTGGCCGCCATCCAGCCCGAGTGGGCCGAGGACCTGGCCGGGCCGCTCCTCAAGCGGTCCTACGGCGACGTCCGCTGGGACGAGCGCAGCGGCCGGGCCATCGCCACCGAGCGGGCCACCCTCTACGGCCTGCCGATCGTGCCCGGCCGCACCGTCGGCTACGACCGGGTCGACCCCGAGGCGGCCCGGGAGCTGTTCGTCGACCACGCCCTCGTCCGCCGGGAGTGGGAGACCCACCACCGGTTCGTGACCGACAACGAGGCCTTCCTCGACGAGGCCCGCGCCCTCGGCGACCGTCTCCGCCGCTCCGACCTGTTCGACCACGACGAGACGCTCCAGCGCTTCTACGACGCCCGGGTCGGCGAGGGCGTGGTGTCGGGCCGCCACTTCGACCGCTGGTGGAAGGAGGCCCGGCGGGCCGAGCCCGACCTGCTCACGCTGCGGCTGGAGGACGTCGTCGGCGACGACCCGTCGCTCGACGTGGCCGGCTACCCGGACACCTGGCGCCACGGCGACCTCACCCTCGACCTCACGTACAGGTACACCCCTGACCAGGACCTGGACGGCGCCACCGTCCACATCCCCCTGCCGCTCCTCGACCAGGTCGAGCCGTGGGACTTCGACTGGCAGATCCCGGGCTACCGCCACGAGCTCGTCGTGGCCCTCGCCACCACGCTGCCCAGGACCCGCCGGCGCGAGCTGGCACCGTTCGGGCCGATGGTCGCCGAGGCCGCCGACCGGCTGGCCTTCGAGGAGCGACCACTCGCCGTGGCCCTGGCCGCCGCCCTCTCCGACCGGGCCGACACCCGCATCGACCCCACCGAGCTCGACGTCCGCCAGGTCCCGCCCCACCTGCGCCTGACCTTCGCGGTGGACGACGCCGACGGAGCCGTCATCGCCTTCGGCAAGGACCTCGACGCCGTGCGCGAGCTGGTCGGCGGGCGGGTGCGCCGGGCCGTGGCCGACGCCATCACCGCCGCCCACCCCGACCTGGGCGACTGGGAGGGCCGGGACCTGCCCCGCGTGCTGCGGGCCCCGCTCGACGACGGCAACCAGGTCGTCGGCCACCCCGCCCTCCTCGACGACGGCCGGGCCGTGGCGGTCACGGTGGTCTCCCGACCGGAGGTGGCGGCGCGGGTCATGGCCGGAGGCCTGCGGCGGCTGGTCCTGGCGTCGGTGCCCGTCGGCGTCCGGGGGCTCGAGCGCGAGCTCACCGACGAGGTGCGGTTGGCGCTGGCGGCGGCACCGGAGCTCACCCTCGGCGGCCTGCTGCGCGACACCATCGAGGCGGCGGCCGGTGCCGTGGTCGACGCCCACGGCGGGGTCACGTGGACGGCGGCCGGCCGGGAGGAGATCCTCGCCGGGGCCCGATCCGACCTGCGGGCCACCGCCTCCCGCACCCTGCGCGACGCCGGCACCGTGGTGGTCACGGCGGCCGAGGCCGAGCGGTGGCTCGACCGGCTGGTGGCCCCGACGCTGGCGGCGTCGGTCGCCGACGCCCGCGCCCACCTCCGGCGGCTCGTCCGACCGGGGTTCGTGGCCTCGGCCGGCACCGGTCGCCTGCCCGACGTCGTCCGCTACGTGCGGGGCATCGTCGTCCGGTTGGAGAAGCTGGCCGAGGCGCCCGGGCGCGACGCCTCGCGGATGGCCGAGGTGGCCGCCGTCGAGCGGTCCTACCGCGAGCTGCTCACGGCCCTGCGACCCGACCAGGTCACGCCGCGGGTCGTCGCCGCCGGCTGGCTGCTCGAGGAGCTGCGGGTCGGGTCGTTCGCCCAGGCGCTCGGCACGCGGGCCCGGGTGAGTGCCACCCGGGCCCGGGCCGAGATCGAGGCCCTCTGGTCCGGCGACCTCGACCAGTGATCGAGGCCGCCGGACCAGGAGCGCCGGTCAGTTCCGCGAGGGGAAGATGCCCTCGAGGGCGATGCAGTAGTTGAGCACCAGGAAGGGCGACCGGTTCTCGTGGGGCTGGCTGCCCCCCGCGATGCCGATGGTCTGTGGGGCCAGGATGGCGTTGGCGGTGGCGACGGCGGCGTAGATCGGCGAAGCGGTGCTGCCGAGGATGTTCTGCGACGGGTTCTTGGCGCTCGAGTCCGAGGTGCTGGCCAGCACGGAGTGTCCGTGGGCCGGCATCTCGGTCTGGATCAGGGTCACCGTCTCGACCCCGCTGACCTCGCCCAGGTCGTAGGGCTGGAGACCCGGACCCTGGCCGGAGCTGAGGGCCGACCGGCCCCGGAGGTCGGGCAGGCCGAAGGTGGTCTGCCCGTTGCCCCCGTAGGTGGTGCCGAGGAGTGAGAACAGAGCCGTGCTCTGGGCGATGGACATGAGCTGGCCGTTGCAGAACGCCCAGCTGCGCGGGGCGAAGTTGTAGGGGAAGAGGCGGATCTCTCCGAGATACTGCTGGGACATCGTGGACTCCTAGTTCCGGGAGGGGAAGATGCCCTCGAGAGCGATGATGAAGCTGATCACCTGGTAGGGCTGCATGTTCTGGTGGGGCTGGCTGCCGCCGGTGAGCGTGAGGGTCTGCTGGTTCAGGAAGTTCCCGTTGGGGGCGACCGCGTAGATCGGCGACGCCGTCCCGGCGAGGACGTTGTTGGCCGGGCTCTTGGCGCTGGCGTCCCCGCTGGTGACGTTGACGAAGTGGTTGTGCTGCGGCATCTCCGAGGTGATCAGCGTGACCGTCTCGGACCCGGACAGCTCGCCCATCACCCGGTTCGTCAGGCCGTTGCCCTGCCCCTGGTGGATGGGCACCCGGCCCCGGAGGTCGGGGAGCCCGAAGGTCTGCACACCGTTGCCCCCGAACTGGGTTCCGAGCAGCGAGAACAGGGCCGTGTTCTGCTGGATGCTCATGATCTGGCCGTTGCAGAGGGCCCAACCTCGCGGTGCGAAGTTGAACCCGGCCATGGAGATCTGGCCGACGTAGGGCTCGACTGACATGTTTCTTGTTCCTCCCGCCGCCCGGGGGCGGCCTCAGTGTGCAGGGTTGTTGACGACGATCTGGGACGACCGGTGCGTGACGCCCCGATCGACGGCGGAGAGGAGGAGCGTCGTCACCCCTCGACCCGGGATGGTGATCGGGAGCAGGCCAGAGACGGCCGCCCCTCGATCGGTCCGCAGCTCGACCGCGAAGGCACCGGCGTCACCCGCCGGCGCTCCGCGCAGATCTTCGACCCCGGCCACCGTGGCGCGCACCCGACCGGCGGGCCCGTCGACGGTGACCTTCTTCCCGACCAGAGGTGTCCAGTGGTCGCGCCGGAGCCCGGTGACCGCCCGGCCGCCGGTGGTCCCGGCGGGAGCGGCGGCGCCTGCGGCCGCGGAACCCAGCGGTCCGGCCACCAGGGCGGCCCCGGCCGCGGTCGCCGAGAGCACGAGCATGCTCCGCCGCGACCATTTCGTGCTCACATCCATGGCAGCTCCTGTCTGGATCGCAGGGCCCCCATGAGGCCTCTGTCACACGCGAACCTACACACACCGTCTGCCTGACACGCCCACGGAGTGTGGCGAAGACGATTCGAGACGTTGCCTCAGACAGCCGCTGACCGTAGCGCGGCATCGAGCGTCGTGCTGACGTGGCAGTCGACGACCAGGTGGATGCGCGACTCCCCGCCCGGGTTGCGGGCCGAGTGGCGGCGGCTGGCATCGACGTACCAGCACTCGCCCGGGAGCACCGGTACGACGGCGCCATCCACGACCAGCTCGGCCTCGGGCGCGGTCGTGACGCCGACGTGGAGCCGGACCTCGCCGTGGGCGTGGCCCAGCTGGTGGTCGCGGTGCTCGCGGATCTCGGCGCCGGGCCCGAGGCGGAGGAACCGGGCCGACTGGAGGGGCGCGGGGATGGCGTCGAGCACGGCCGCCGCCGCCGGGCAGCGGGCGAGCAGGCCGGTGGCCGCGAACCCGGTGGCGGACGGGTCCGGGTAGCCGGCGAACGAGCCCACCCCGCCGACCGGCTCCCGCAGCGTGGCCGTGCTCCACTCCCCCGCGTAGATCCCGGTGTTGAAGTGGGGCGCCCACACGTCGTCCTCCAGGGCGAGCACCTCACGCGCCAGCTCGTCGGCGGGGAACGTCCACGGCAGGCGCACGGCGCCCGGCAACGGCTCGGTCCCGGTCATCGCCGGCCCGCCGCGACCAGCTGGTCGCGCACCGGGTCCAGCCACCGGGCCGCCACGGCGACGATGTCGGCGGGCACGGCGAGGGCGCCGGCGTAGGGCTGCACCGGGTTCTTGGCGTCCCGGCGCCCGGCCTCGGCCATGGCGGCACGATCGGTGGGGTCGAGGTCGAGGCCGAAGTGCGGAGCGATCACCTCGGCCACCGCGCCGGGGAGATCGGCGTGGTCGACGAAGCGGCCGTCGGGCCCGGCGTGCTCGAGGGCGGCGCCGGCCAGCGCGGCGAGCACGCGCGCGGTGTGCTCGTCGGGGTCGAGACCGGCGGGGAGGCCCGGGTCCCAGGCCGGCCACGGGCCCGGGATCCCGCCGGCCATGACGTGGACGCCACGGACCCGGCGGTGCGACGCCAGCACGGCGGCGCCGTCGCGGTGGACGAACACCCACGGGACGCCGGGCAGCGCGGCCCGCAGGATGGGCAGGTCGGCCACCGCCCAGGCGTCGAGCTTGAGCACGCAGTGGGTGTGGTCGGCGTGGCGTGGCCGGGCCAGGGCGTCGACCACGCCCCGGACGTGCGCCGGACCGACGACCGAGCCGTCGGGAAGGGAGTGGGCGGCACGCGCCAGGCGCAGTGCCGTGTCGACGGCGCCGGGCTCGGACAGGACGAGCAGCCGGGGCAGGGCGTCGAGCACCTGGGCCACCAGCGTCGAGCCGCAGCGCGACAGGTGGAGCACGACCCCGGCGACCGGCAGGGCCGGGGCCCGGGCGGCATCGGCGACGACGTCGGTCAACGCCGTGCGGGCCCCGAACAGCAGCCGGAACGGATGACGCAGGGCCCGCTCGACGGTCTGGTCGAAGAACGGGTCGTCGAACACGATGCCGGCGGTGTTCACCCACTGGACCACTGGCCCGTCGGGCCCCGGGGAGAGCCGCCACGGCGTCCAGTCGGCCACGTCGTCCCACGTCGCCCGGGGGGGATCGGGCCGCATCGGGTCGAGGGCGACGGCGGCGCCGTCGGTCAGACCCATCGGGCCAACCACCGGTGCCGCGCCGCGGCGAGGGCCGCGGTCACCTCGTCGAGGTCGACGTCGAAGCCCTCGACGTGGGCCAGGGCCACGACCCGGACGGCGAAGCGCGTCGGGTGGTCCTCGGCCAGCAGGGCGGCCCGCAGGCCGGGATCGGCCAGGACGCAGCGCCGGAAGCGGTCGAGGGCGGGATCCACGGGCGCGAGGGTACGGTGCGCCGCCGTGACCCCCGGCCCCGCCCCGATCGCCACCCCGCTGGGACTGCTCGCCCGGCGGCCCCGCACCGACGACGACGCCGGCCTGCTCCGGGCCCTCTTCGCCGCCAGCCGGCGTGACGAGCTGGCCCTGCTGGGGTGGGGTCCCGAGGAGCAGCAGTCCTTCGTCGATCTCCAGCTGCTCGCCCGCGAGCGGCACCGCGACGCCACCCGGCCCGGCGCCGCCCTGGAGATCGTGACCCTCGACGACATCCCCGTCGGTCAGCTCGACCTCGACCGCACCGACGCGGGCGTCGAGGTCGTCGAGATCGCCCTCGTCCCCGGGCTCCAGGGCCACGGCCTGGGCACCGCCGTGCTGGGTCAGGTCCTGGCCGAGGCCGACGCCGCCGATCTCCCGGTCCACCTGAACGTCGAGGTGACCAACGCCGGGGCGCGCCGGCTGTACGAACGTCTCGGCTTCGTGGCCACCGGCCCCGTGGGCCCGCTCCACCTCGGCATGGAGCGCCCGACGCCGTCGGGTGCCGCCGGGTCGGCGGCCTCCCCTGCGTCCACGCCCGAGGGCACCGGCGCACCGGATCCCGCCCCCGAGCCCGACCTGGAGGGGATCCCGACCTACGCCGATCTGGCGGAGAACATCGGTATCACCGTCCCGTGCGACGGTGGCCCCGACCTCGAGCTGGTCGAGGTCGAAGCCCGCCTGAGGCGGAGCACCACCGGGCGGGTCCCCTATGCGGCCGTGCTGGCGGGCCCCGTCGACCAGCCCCTCGTCCAGGGCATCCACCGTCTGGACCTGCCGGGGACGGGGCCGGTCGAGCTGTTCATCGTGCCCATCGTCCCCCAGGACGGACGGGCCCGATACGAGCTGATCGTGACGTGAGACAAACCACCCATCAGGGTGAATAGCGACACCGTCCGCACCAACCGGTGGACGGAGCGCATTCCGACCGCTACGTTTCGTGCGCCGATGTGACGCCCCCTGTCGTCGGCTGCCTGGGACCGGGAGGAACCGCATATGCCGACGCCAGCTCATGGTGGCCTAGCCCTTCGACGCTGGGGCCGTGTGCCCCGTGTCACCGCGGTCAGCGTGCTGGTCGCGCTGGCCGCGACGTTGGCCGTCATCAGTGGCGCCGCGCCCGCGGCCGCCGACACCCAGACGGCCACCAACGCCAGCGCCCACGCCATCCCCGCGGGTGGCGTCGGGGCGCCCGACCACAGCGCCAGCTCGGTGTACCCGGCGCCCATCACCATCTCCGGGCTCACCGGCACCACCACCAAGGTGACCGTCAAGCTCAACGGCCTCTCCCACTCCAACGTGCGCGACGTCGAGGTGCTCCTCGTCGGGCCCGCCGGCCAGAAGATGATCGTGATGTCCGACGTCGGCGGCAACGAGACCGTCACCAACATCTCCCCGACGTTCGACGACACCGCCGCCAGCGCGGCGCCCGACACCGGTCTGGGCTCGGGCACCTACAAGCCCACCAACCTCTCCAACGGCTTCACCGGCGACCTCTGGCCGGCCCCCGCCCCGGCGGCGCCGTACGCCACCACCTTCGCCGCCTTCAACGGCACCAACCCCAACGGCGTCTGGAACATGTACCTGGCCGACGACGCCTCGGGCGACATCGGCACCCTCAGCGGCGGCTGGACCCTCTCGGTCGAGACCGGCGTGGCCGTCTTCCCGGGTTCGATCCAGCTCCACCAGGTCGAGACCCGCGGCACCGAGGGCGGGGGCGTCGCCACCGTCACCCTCGACCGGGTCTCGGGCGACGACGGCGCCGTCGGCGTCACCTTCGCCACCGGCACCGGCTCGGCCACCGCCGGCGTCGACTACATCCCCGTCTCCACCACCGTCGCCTTCGCCGACGGCCAGACCACCCGCACCGTCGACATCCCGATCACCAACGACCCCACCATCGAGGGCATCGACGAGCTGATCCCGATCACGCTGAGCGCGCCCACCGGCGGAGCCACCCTCGGCTCGCCGACGACCGGCCAGGTCCGCCTCCAGGACAACGACGCCCGGGCCAACGCCTTCCCGATCACCGTCCCCTCCAGCGGCCCGACCATCGGCGACGCCAACCCGTACCCGTCGAACATCGTCGTGGCCGGGGCCAGCGGCGTCGTCACCGACGTCGACGTCACCCTCACCGACGTCTCGCACACCCACATCCGCGACCTCGACGTGCTGCTGGTCGCCCCCAACGGCACCACCACCCTGCTGATGCAGGACGTCGGGCCCAACACGCCGGTGAGCGACCTGAACCTCACCTTCAGCGACGAGGCCGCCGGCGGGATCAGCCAGGCCGGCCTCACCTCGGGCACCTACAAGCCGTCGCAGTTCGACGACGAGCTCCCCGACCCCTTCAACGCCCCGGCTCCGGCCGGACCGTTCGGCACCACCCTCTCGACGATGGACGGCAACTCGCCCAACGGCACCTGGAGCCTGTACGTCGTCGACGACGCCGGTGGCGACATCGGTGACATCGGCGGCGGGTGGAGCCTCACCCTCACCGCCTCCACGGCCAGCGCCGGCGGCCCCTACACCACCAACGAGGGCTCCGGCGTCACCTTGTCCGGCTCGACCAGCCCCGACGTCCCCGGCGCCACCTACGAGTGGGACGTCGACGGCGATGGCCAGTACGACGACGCCACCGGCCAGAACCCGACCGTCTCGGCCGGCACGCTGGCCAGCATCGGCCTGGGCGACGGCCCCGACTCCTCCAGCGTCCGGGTCCGGGCCACGTCCGGCTCGGCCGTCATCATCTCGAACGCCACCACGCTGACGATCACCAACGTCGCCCCCACGGCCACGTTCTCCAACAACGGCCCGGTCACCCTGGGGAACACCGCGGACGTCACCTTCACCGGCCAGACCGACCCCTCGTCGGCCGACACCACCGCCGGCTTCCGCTACTCCTACGACTTCGACGACGACGGCGACTGGGAGGTCGGCGACGGCACGTACGCCGGCAGCAGCACCTCGGCCACGGCCACCGTGCCCACCTCGGTCCTCAACGGCGTCGGCACCTACGAGGTCAACGGTCGCATCATCGACAAGGACGGCGGCCAGACCACCTACACCACCACCATCACGGTCGACCCGCCGCCGAACACGGCGCCGACCGCCGATGCCGGACCCGACCAGGAGGTCAACGCCGGCGACACCGTCACCTTGGACGGCAGCGGATCGACCGACCCCGAGGACGACCCGCTCGACTACAGCTGGATCCAGACCGCCGGCCCGGCCGTGACCCTCACGGGGGCCACCACGGACAGCCCGACGTTCACCGCTCCGACCGGCCCGGCCACGCTCACCTTCGAGCTGACGGTCGACGACGGCCTTCTGACCGACACCGACACGGTGACCATCACGGTCAACGGCATCCCGACCGCCGACGCCGGGCCCGACCAGACCGTCGACCAGGGCGACACCGTCACCCTCGACGGCACCGGCTCATCCGACCCGGACAGCGACACGCTGACCTACAGCTGGGTCCAGACCGGCGGCACCGCCGTCACCCTCACCGGTGCGACCACCGACAGCCCGACCTTCACCGCCCCGACCGGCCCGGCCACGCTCACCTTCGAGCTCACCGTCACCGATCCCGGCGGCGAGTCGGACACCGACACGGTCGTCATCACGGTCAACGCCCCGCCGAACGCCGACGCCGGCCCCGACCAGGTCGTCGCCCCCGGAGCCCTCGTCACCCTCGACGGCACCGGCTCCAGCGACCCCGAGGCGGGCGTCCTCGACTACGCCTGGGTCCAGACCGCCGGCCCCGCCGTCACCCTCACCGGTGCCGACAGCGACCAGCCCACCTTCACGGCTCCGGCCGTCGGCGTGCTCACCTTCGAGCTCACCGTCACCGACGACAACGGCGCCACCGACACCGACTCGGTCACCATCACCGTCAACGGCCCGCCCGTGGCCAATGCCGGCCCGGACCAGCTGGTCAACCTGGGTGACACCGTCACCCTCGACGCCACCGGCTCCGAGGATCCCGACAGCGACGTGCTGACCTACAGCTGGGTCCAGACCGGTGGCGGCACCGTCGTCACCCTCACCGGGGCCAACACGGCCCAGCCGACCTTCACCGCTCCGGAGGGCCCGGACACCCTGGCCTTCGAGGTCACGGTGACCGACGACGACGGCCTGACCGACACCGACACGGTGATCATCACGGTCAACGGGGCGCCGACGGCCAACGCCGGCCCGGACCAGGACGCCGAGCAGGGCGACACCGTCACCCTCGACGGCACCGGGTCGACCGACCCCGAGAGCCAGCCGCTCCTCTACAGCTGGGTCCAGACCGCCGGTCCCGCCGTCACCCTCGTCGGGGCCAACACGGCCAACCCGAGCTTCACCGCTCCGGCCGGTCCGGGCGTGCTGACCTTCCAGCTCACGGTCGACGACCAGCAGGGCCGGACCGACACCGACGAGGTCAACGTCGGGCTCAACGACACGCCCATCGCCAACGCCGGCAACGACCGGGTCGCCGACCTGGGCCAGACGGTCACCCTCAACGGCTCCGGTTCCAGCGACCCCGAGGGCGATCCCCTCCAGTTCAGCTGGGTCCAGACGGCCGGGCCGGCGGTGACCCTCACCGGGGCCACCACCTCCAACCCGACCTTCACCGCTCCCGATGGCCCCGCCGTGTTGACCTTCGAGCTCACCGTCACCGACGACGAGGGCCTCACCGACACCGACACCGTCGACGTCCGGCTCAACGGCCGGCCGGTGGCCAGCGCCGGCCCCGACCAGCTCGTCAACCGGGACGACCTCGTCATCCTCGACGGCAGTGGGTCGAGCGATCCCGACAGCGATCCCATCACCTACCAGTGGAACCAGACCTTCGGGCCGACGGTCACCCTGGCCAACCCGAACACGGCCAACCCGACCTTCGTCGCCCCCGAGGGCCCGTCCGAGCTGCGCTTCCGGCTGATCGTCCGGGATCCCTTCGGCCGGTTCCGCACGGACTTCGTCTCGATCGTGGTCAACGGCCCGCCCAGCGCCAACGCCGGCCCGGACCGGACCGTCGACGCCAGCGCCTTCGTGACGCTCAGCGCCGCCGGGTCCTCCGATCCCGACGGTGACACGCTGAAGTACCAGTGGAACCAGACGTTCGGCCCGACGGTCGCCCTCAGCGGCGCCAACACGGCCAACGCCACCTTCACCGCTCCGGCCAGCCCGACCGAGCTGCGCTTCCGGCTCATCGTCCGGGATCAGCGAGGCCGCTTCGCCATCGACTTCGTCCAGATCATCGTCGCCGGTCCCCCGATCGCCAACGCCGGTCCGGACCAGACGGTGATAGGCGGCCAGCTCGTCACCCTGACCAGCGCCGGCTCCTCCACCCCGGTCACCTACCAGTGGACCCAGACCCACGGTCCCGCGGTCACGCTCAGCAGCAGCACCTCGCCGAGCCCGTCGTTCGTGGCGCCGGTGAGCGGGACGCCGAAGGAGCTGCGCTTCCGGCTCATCGTCCGGGACGGTCGAGGTCGGTTCGCCACCGACTTCGTCACCATCTTCGTGAACCCAGTGCCGTGATCACCCGCTGATCACCCGCTGATCACCAGGTCCTGACCGACCGCCCCGGCCCCACGGCCGGGGCGGTCGTCGCGTCAGGCCCGGTGGGCCTCGATGGCGGCCAGGACGACGGCCACCACCCCGGCGGGGGTGCGGCCATCGATGTCGACGACGTGGTCGGCCAGCTGCTCGTAGCGGGCCGCCCGATCGTCGAGCAGCCGGGCCAGTGTGGCCCGGGGGTCGGAGCCGAGGAGCGGCCGGTGGCGGGGCGTGGCCCCGACGTGGCGGGCGAGGGTGTCGAGCGTGGCCCGCAGGTAGACGGTCGTGACGTGGGCGGTGGTCACCTCGGCGGCCATGGCGTCGTCGACGGCGACCCCGCCGGGCGTGGCCAGCACGACGGGCTCGCGCTCGGCCAGGGCGCACCGCACGGCCTCGCGCTCGAGCGGCCGGTAGGCGGCCTCACCCCCCTCCCGCCAGATCTCGCGCAACGTCATGCCCGTGTGCTCCTCGATGACCTCGTCGGTGTCGACGAACCGGGCGCCGAGGTGGTGGGCCAGGGCCCGGCCGACGGTGGACTTCCCGACGGCCATCATCCCGATGAGAGCGACGTGATGGGCCGGCGGACCCGGCGCCGGGTCGGGGCACAGCTGGGCGTCCACGTCAGTGTGGGGGGTCCTCGACGAGCTCGCCCCGGACGAGCCGGCGGGCGACCTCGGCCAGCTTCACCTGCATGCGCTGGGAGGCCCGCACGAGAAGGCGGAACGCCTGCTCCTCGTCGACGCCGGCGCGGGCCATGAGCACGCCCTTGGCCTGGCCGATGACGTCGCGACTCTCGAGGGCGACGGCCATGTCCTCGCGGTGGAGGGCGGCCATCAGCGCCGGCGTGGCGTGGGCGGCGAGGATCGAGGCGGTGGCGTCGGCGTCGGGATCGCCGGCGAGGGCGCCCCGCCGATCGGCGAACAGGTTCAGCGCCCCGACCGTCCGCCGCCCGTCGTGGAGGGGCAGGGCCAGCGAGCTGTGGATCCCGACGCTCTCGACGGCATGGGGCCCGTAGACCGGCCACCGCTCGTCGGTCAGGAGGTCACCGGTGGACATCGCCTCACCGGTGCGGATGCAGTCGAGACACGGCCCCTCCTCGGCCCCGGTCTGGATGCCGTCGATGGCGATGGCGATGGTGTCGTTGCTCGACGCGCTGATGAGGCTCTTGCCCCGCATGTGGCTGATCGAGGCGTGGTCGCAGTCCTCGATCAGCTCGACGGCGGCGTCCACGATGAGCTGCATCGTGTCGCTGACGGTCTCCTCGGCCATGAGCCGACGGGCCAGGTCGGCGAAGTAGCGCATCAGCTCGCGGTCGTCCACGATGCCAGGACTACCCCACCGCGGGGCGCAGCAACGCTTCGCTCTCCTCG
>DASYLG010000061.1:0-6737 GCA_036009685.1 Iamia sp.
ACGGCGCTGCTGCGGGCCGTGTCGCACGACCTGCGCACGCCGCTGGCGTCGATGAAGGCCTCGGTCACCAGCCTCATGCAGGACGACGTCACCTGGGGGCCGGCCGACACCCGCACCTTCCTGGAGACGATCGACACCGAGGCCGACCGGCTCGACCGGCTCGTCGGCGAGCTGCTCGACATGGGCCGCATCGAGGCCGGGGCCGTCGAGGTCGCCTTCACGCCGGTGTCGATCGACGAGCTGCTCGCCGGGGCCCTCGACGGGGCCGGCGCCACCCCGGCCCGCATCCGCATCGAGGTGCCCGACGACCTGCCCGGTGTGGTGGTCGACCCACCGCTGGTCGAGCGGGCCCTGGCCAACGTGCTCACCAACGCCCTGCGCCACTCCCCGCCCGACGCCCCGGTGCGCGTCGTGGCCGCCGGGCTGGGCGACGATGTGGTCGTGCGCGTCGTCGACACTGGGCCTGGCATCCACCCCGACCAGCGCGAGCGGGTGCTCCAGCCCTTCCAGCGGCTGGGTGACGGGCGCACCGATCCCGGCGTGGGGCTGGGCCTGGCCGTCGCCCGAGGCTTCACCGAGGCCGTCGGCGGCCGCCTCGACCTCGACGACACGCCCGGCGGCGGCCTCACCGTGACCCTGTCGCTCCCCCGCCGCCGCCCCGACCCCGCCGAGGACGCTCCGTGAGCCCCGAGACCACCGGCGCCACCGGCGAGGCGGTGCTGGTCGTCGATGACGAGCCCCAGATCCGGCGGGCGCTGGCCGTGAACCTGACGGCGCGGGGCTACGTCGTCCACCAGGCCGGCACCGGCCGCGAGGCCCTGCGGTCGGCGAGCGCCCACCACCCCGATGCCGTCGTGCTCGACCTCGGCCTGCCCGACATCGACGGCATCGAGGTCATCCGGGGCCTGCGGGGCTGGTCGAAGGTCCCCATCGTGATCCTCTCGGTGCGCGACGGCGAGCGGGACAAGGTCGAGGCCCTCGACGCCGGCGCCGACGACTACGTCACCAAGCCGTTCGGCATGGACGAGCTGCTGGCCCGGCTCCGGGCCGGGCTGCGCCGGGCGGCCCCCGACGACGAGGCCGAGCCCGTCGTCGCCACCGCCGAGTTCACCGTCGACCTGGCCGCCCACACCGTCGTCCGCGAGGGCCGGCCCGTCCACCTCACGCCCACCGAGTGGGGCCTGGTCGAGATCCTGGTCCGCCACCCGGGCCGGCTGGTGACCCGCGAGGTCGTCCTGCGCACGGTCTGGGGCGAGGGCTTCGAGGACGAGAGCGGCTACCTCCGGGTCCACATGGCCTCGGTCCGCCGCAAGCTCGAGCCCGACCCCGCCCACCCCGTCCACTTCCTCACCGAGCCGAGGATGGGCTACCGCTTCGTCCCCTGAGGCCCGAAGCGCCCCGGTCCGGCACCCCCTGCGCCATGTGGCATGGCCTGTTACGTTCGGGCGGCCGTGTGGTCCACGGCTCATCCCCGACGAGAGAGGACCGCCATGAGGAAGAACAAGAAGATCACGACCCTGCTCGGCGCCGCCGCCATCTTGGTGATGATGGCCCTGGTCGCTCCGACACCCGCCCAGGCCGCCACCGGCTTCGCCCGCTGTCCCGCCGGCAAGTTCTGCATCTTCACCGACACCGGCGGCAACGGGGTCATGGCCACCTTCGACGTCGCCGACGGCAACCTCGGCGACGGTGTCGGACCGCAGGGCATGAACGACAACGTCGAGAGCGTCTTCAACAACACCGGCGGCCAGCTCTGGGGAACGGCCAAGAACCCCGGCTACGTCTGCGCCTGCGAGACCTACGACCCCGGCTTCAAGGGCCGGGTGAGGGACGCGCTGTTCAACGAGATCAGCTCGCTCTGCCGCCGGAGCGCGGGCGGCACGACCTGCACCTGATCCACCCCTGACCCCTCCCGAGACCCGAACTTTGGACCGAAGCTGTCCGTGACGGATGACTTCGGTCCAAGGTTCGACGGGGTCAGAGGGGTGGGGGGACGGCCTTGGCGGCCTTGCGGGCGGCCGACGCCGCTCGGGTGGCCTTGGCCTCGGCGGTGATGCGGGCCTTGGAGGCGGCGAAGCTGCAGATCGGGCAGGCGGCGCGGTCGTGGCGCTGGGCCGGGCAGTACTCGCGGCCGAAGTAGATGATCTGGAGGTGACGGTCGTTCCACGTCTCGCGCGGGAAGGCGGCCTTGAGGTCGCGCTCGGTGCGCTCGACGTTGGTGCCGTTCGAGAGGCCCCAGCGGAAGGCGAGCCGGTGGATGTGGGTGTCGACCGGGAAGGCGGGCACGCCGAACGCCTGCGCCATCACCACGCTGGCCGTCTTGTGGCCCACGCCGGCCAGCGACTCGAGGAAGGCGAAGTCGGGCAGCAGGTCGCCGCCGGCCTCCATGATCTGGTGGGCGGCGGTGGACAGGTTGCGGGCCTTGGTGGGCGCCAGGCCGACCTCGCGGATCAGCGCGAGGATCCGCTCCGGCGGCAGGGCGGCCATCTCCTCGGGCGTGGCGGCCACGTCGAACAGGGCCGGCGTGACCTGGTTGACCTTCTTGTCCGTGGTCTGGGCGGACAGGGCCACGGCGACCAGCAGCGTGTAGGGGTCGCGGTGGTCCAGGGGGATGGGCGGGTCGGGATAGAGCTCCTCGAGCACCTCGCCGATCCGCTCCACCTTCTCGGCGCGGCGCACCGTCGGTCAGCCGACGCCGAGGAGATCGACCACGAAGACGAGGGTCTCGTCGGGGCCGATGACGCCGCCGGCGCCGCGGGCGCCGTAGCCGAGCGCCGGCGGGATGGTGATGCGGCGCTGGCCCCCGACCTTCATCCCGGCCACGCCGTCGTCCCACCCCTGGATGACCTGGCCCCGCCCGAGCCGGAACCCGAAGGTGTCGCCCCGGTCCCACGAGGCGTCGAACTGCTGGCCGCTCGACCAGGCCACGCCGACGTAGTGGACGTCGACGTTCTGACCGGCCGTGGCCTCGTCGCCAGCGCCGACCGTGATGTCCTCGACCACCAGCTCGGTGGGAGGGGGGCCGTCGGGGATGGTCACATCGGGCTTGGGCATGTGGTCACCCTAGAAGGCCCGCCGATCACCACGGCGTCCAGGGGGTGGCGGACGCCGACAGCCAGGTCAGGACCTCGCGACGGGTCAGCGGGCCGCGGGGTTGCCACGCCGGTGGCAAGGCGCCGGTCGCCACCATCTGGCGGACCTCGGCCCGCGCCGCCTCGAGCCCGTCGACCGCCAGCGCGCAGCGCGTCGCCTCCGGGTCGAGCCCGAACAGCCGGCAGGCGTTGAGCCCGAAGACCTTGGCCTTCAGCTCCGGGGTGAGCATCGGGTAGCCGTGCGTCGCGGCCACGCCGGGATCGATCTGGAAGGCGCGGAACCCCATGATCTGGGGCTGGGGCGAGCCGTACCAGATGCCGTCGGTCCCCCACATGACCCGGTCCTCGCCGACGTGCTTGAGCAGCTTGCCCAGGGCGTGGGCGGCCTGGCTCGGGTCGTTCATCGTCTCCCGCCAGGTGGTGCCGACCTCGGCCCAGACGTTGCCGTTGGGCGCGAGGCCGTGGTCCTCCAGCGCCTTGACCAGCGAGTCGATGCCGACGTCGGCCGAGTCCGGGTCGTAGGGCCCCTCGGTCGTCTGGATCTCGTAGGCGCCGTGGTAGACGACGAAGTCCATGTCCGGGTAGCGGGCGGCCAGGGCGACGAGGTCGCGGGGCCCGTTCTGGCGGCGGTCGAACTCGAGCAGCGGCAGGCCCTTGTGGGCGCACATCACCTTGACGCCGAGCGACCGGGCCCGCTCGACCACGGGGATGCCGATGGCGGGGTCGTCGAGGGCGTAGCCGACGTGGTCGGGGCCCCACGCCGTGTACACCTTGAAGGCGGCGACCTTCCCGGTGGCGGCCCGGGCGTCCATGTCGTCGAGACGGGCCTCCAGGGGGCCGAAGTTGGGGGCGATCACGTTGTGGACCAGCACCCGACCGGCCCCCGGTGAGGTCAGGGCGTCGGCCAGGGCCTGGGTGCCGAGGGCGTCGTCGAACGGCATGGGCGCATCGTCGGGACCGCTGTTGGGGACGTCGGACAGCAGGGCGATGGTCGTGTCGCTGGCCAGGAACATGTCGTGCAGGTAGGCGACCCGATCGAGGCACTGGAGCGGATCGGCCTCCGTGCACCCGGCGGGCACCAGGCCCTGGATCATGTCCAGGATGCGGGGCGCGTTCTGGCGCCAGGGCCGGTCGGGCATGACGTGGTGGGTGTGGACGTCGAAGATCAGCTCGGTGCCGCCCAGGGCCGCCTCGCAGGCCGGAGCGTCCTCCGGGTCGGGCACGACGAAGGTCCCCGCCGGTTCGGTCGTCGTGGGGCGGGGCGCGGTGGTCTGCGGCGTCGAGCCCTGCGTCCGCCGGGGCGGATCCGCCCCCGGGTCCGAACCGCCGCACCCGACCGTGTTGAGCACGCCGAGCGTGAGCGCCATCCCCGACGCCCCCTGGAGGAAGCGACGGCGGTCGACCCCCATCCGGCGGGCGGCGGCGTCGGCCCCGGCCACGATCCGGCGGGCCACCTCCCGATCCCGGGCCGACGGCTCGGGCGGCAGGAACTCGCCGTTCGACACCGTCCCCGGCCGGAACGGCAGCGGCGGTGGTTGGTGGGCGTCGTCCCGCTCCCAGGTCCCCATGCCCGCCCAAGCCTCCGGGTCGCGACTTCGTTGGGCGGCGATGTCCGATCCGGCGCTCGTCGTTCGTCGTCGTGGTAGGAGGGGGCGACCGGCGCCTCCCCCGACACCGAGGAGATCCCATGCAGTACCTGGTCCTGCTCTACGGCGACGAGAGCGCTGCCACCGAGCCCGGCACCCCCGAGTTCGACGCCGAGATGGCCGGCTACATCGCCTTCGGCGAGCTGGCCGAGAAGGCCATTCGCGGCGGCGCCGCCCTCCACCTCACCGACAAGGCCCGGACGATCCGCCACGACGGGGGCACCGTCACCGTCACCGACGGCCCCTTCGCCGAGACCACCGAGGCGCTCGGCGGCTTCTACGTCCTCGAGGCCGACCACCTCGACGACGTCATCGAGATGGTCCGCCACATCCCGTCCACGACGGCCCCGGGTGGGGCCAGCGAGATCCGGCCCCTGGTCACCTACCAGTCCTCCATCGAGGAGGCCGCCGACCAGAAGGACTGCTGGCTGGCCACCATGCACGGGGTCGAGACGGCGGCCGACGTCCCCGACACCCCGGAGTGGGAG
Organism: Iamia sp.; assembly: GCA_036009685.1. Taxonomy (GTDB): domain Bacteria; phylum Actinomycetota; class Acidimicrobiia; order Acidimicrobiales; family Iamiaceae; genus Iamia. Next base: position 5,227 of record DASYLG010000061.1, read on the forward strand.
GCCGGCGCCGCCGAGCACGCCGCCTTCGCGGCCCGGGTCGGTGACGCGCTCAAGGAGGGCGTCGCCGTCCAGCCCGCCGCCAGCGCCACCACCGTGCGGGTGCACGAGGGTGAGGTCGTGCTGTCCGACGGGCCGTACTCGGAGACGATCGAGGTCGTCGGCGGCTTCTACGTCCTCAAGGGCACGCCCGACGAGGTCCTGGAGCTGGCCCGGCAGATCCCCGTCACCCCGGGTGGGGCGGTCGAGATCCGCCCGATCATGGACCTGAGCGAGGGGTGACCTGACCGCCGACGCCACCCTGATCGCCGAGGTCTTCCGGGCCGAGGCGGGCCCGGCGGTGGCCACCGTCGCCCGGCTCACCGGCGACATCGGCCGGGCCGAGGACGCCGTGCAGGAGGCCTTCACCGTGGCGCTGCGCGTCTGGCCCACCCAGGGCGTCCCGGATCGGCCCGGGGCGTGGATCACCACGACGGCCCGCAACCGGGCCCGGGACGTCCTCCGCCGCGAGACGTCCCGGGCCGACCGCGAGGCGGAGGCCCTGGCGTCGCTCGAGGCCACCCCACCGATCCTGCACCCCGTCGTGGACGACCAGCTCCGCCTCATCTTCACGTGCTGCCACCCCGCCCTCCCCCGCGACGCCCACGTCGAGCTGACGCTGCGGCTGGTGTGCGGGCTGCGGGTGCCCGAGATCGCCCGGGCCCTGCTCCGGGGCGAGGAGGCCGTGGGCAAGCGCATCCAGCGGGCCAAGGCCAAGGTCCGCACCGCCGCCATCCCCCTGCGGGTCCCCCCGCCCGAGCTGCTGGACGAGCGGCTCCCGTCGGTCCTCGCCTGCACCTACCTGACCTTCACCGAGGGCTACGCCGCCACGGCGGGCGACGACCTCATCCGCCACGAGCTGTGCGACGAGGGGGTCCGCCTGGCCCGGATGGTCGTCGACCTGCTCCCGGGGCGGGCCGGGGCCGAGGCGCTGCTGGCGCTCCTCCTGCTCCAGGATGCCCGGCGGGGCGCCCGGATCGACGAGGCCGGCGACGTCGTGCTCCTCGCCGACCAGGACCGCTCGCGGTGGGATCGGGAGCGCGTGGCCGACGGGATGGCCTGGCTGGAGCGGGCCTCGGACCACCCGGAGGTCACCGCCTCGGAGGCCGCCTACCTGTTCCAGGCGGCCATCGCCGCCGAGCACTCGGCCGCGCCCTCGTGGCCGGCGACGGACTGGCCCGCCATCGTCGGCCACTACGACCGGCTCGTCGCCGTGACCGCCTCGCCGGCGGTGCTGCTCAACCGGGCCGTGGCCGTGTCCTACGCCGATGGCCCGGCGGTGGCCCTGCCGCTGCTCGACGCCCTCGCCACCGACGCCCGCCTGGCCCGCTCGCACCGCCTGGCCCTCGCCCGGGCCGACGTCCACCGCCGTCTCGGCGCCCCCGCCGCCGCCCGGGCCGCCTACACCGAGGCCCTCGCCCTCGGCCCCACCGCCCCCGAGCGCCGCCTCATCGAGCGCCACCTCGCCGACCTCT
>DASYLG010000062.1:0-8069 GCA_036009685.1 Iamia sp.
GCCGGCGTCCCTCCGCCGGCGGCCGTCGCCGTCACTCCGTCCGAAGATCAGGCGTGGTAGCTGACCTTCCAGCTGTAGTGCCAGATCAGCTCCAGCTGGTCGCCGGCGTCGGGGCTGACGGACACCGTCGCCGAGCCCGCCATCCCGGCGGCCTCGAAGGCGTTGACCGGCAGGGTCACGTAGGCCACGGCGGTGTCGTAGCAGTCGTCGGTCTCGTAGCAGAACGGGTACCAGTCGTCCTCTCGACCTCGGAACTCGATCACCACGTCGTCGTCGAGGACGCCTTCGACCACGAGCGTCCGGTCCTCCGCGTCCCAGGTCTCGCCCGAGCAGACGTCGTAGGTGTCCGGATCGAGCCCGCCGCCCCACGTCCGGTGCTCCGAGCCGATGAAGGTGAAGAAGTTGAGCTCGCCACAGCTGTTGTTGTCCGAGTCGTCGACCACCTCGGCGTACTGGCCGGTGACCTCGACCCTGCGGGTGTGGGTCGTCACCGTGCCGCCGTTGGCCACCACCAGGCCGCTGGTGAGGACCTTCGGGGCGATGACCGTGATCGTGTACGGCACGCCGGGCTTGAGAAAGCTGACCACGAGCGAGTGGTCCCTCTTCGGGGCGCCGAGCGGGTCGACCTGGAACCGCATGAAGCCGACGTTCTGACGCAGCTCGACGCGAGCGCGGTCGGTCGGGCGGGAGGTGTGGAACGTCACCGTGGCGGCGAGGCCGGTCGGGACGGCGTGGATGTTCGTGACCATCTGCTCACGAGGGGCGATGGAGATGGGCTTGGTGCCCCAGTCGGGCGTCTCGTCCCTGCCGGAATCGGTGGTGAGGCGGATCCGGGCCGTGCCGTTGGCCTTCGCCACGGAGAGCTCCTGGCCGGAGCCGTTGCCGGTGATGAAGGCCATGTGCTGGCCGCTCGGGGCCAGCACCGGCTGGAGCGAACCGGTGCTGACGACCACGCGGTTCGACCCGTTGACGTCGACGGCGACGAGGTCGAAGAACCCGGACAGGTCGCTCTGGAAGGTGACCCGGGTCGGGGAGACCCAGCGGGAGTTGCGGTCGTCGGCGGCGTTGCTGGTGACCGCGACCAGGCCGGTGCCGTCGGCGTTCATGACCATGATCTCGTTGTCGCCGGTGCCCACCTTGCGGGTGAACGTGATCCGGTTGCCGGCGCCCCACGACGGGGCCGTGTTGACCCCGTTGTACGTGCGCTGGGTCGAGACCGCGCCGACGGCGGCGACGCTCTGGATGTGGATCTGGTTCTTGCCGCTCCGGACGCTGACGAAGGCCAGCTTGGTGCCATCGGGCGACCAGGTCGGCCGCCCGTCGTAGCCGGGCGACTGGGTGATCTGCGTGACGCCCGAGCCGTCGGCGTTCATCGTGTAGATGTCGAAGTCACCGTCCCGATCGCTGGCGAAGGCGATCTTGGAGCTGCCGAACCAGGCCGGACCCACGTCGTCGGCGGACGTGCTGGCGGTGAGGTTCGTCCGCCCCGTGCCGTCCTCCTTGATCGTGTAGATGTCGAAGTCGCCGTCGACGTCGCTGGCGAAGGCGATGCGCCCGTCGCTGGCCGCGGCCGCAACGGGGGCGGCCGGCCCGAGCAACGGCGCCAGCGCCGTGGCCAGGACGAGCGCGGCGAGGAGGGTCACGGCTCGGTGTCGGATGGTTGACGGTGTCCACATGGTCATCTCCTGAGAGGGGTCGGGTGGGAACCCTCGGAGCCTCCTGCCGAACCACCCCCCGGGTCGTGAGCAGCGCTTGCTCAACCGATCATCGAGCCTGGTCAGCGGGGGCGCGGCGACGGCCGCCGGCGTCTCGCCGGCGGCCGTCCTCCTCACCTCGTCGGCGGGTCAGGCGTGGTAGCTGACCTTCCAGGCGTAGTGCCAGATCAGCTCCAGCTGGTCGCCGTCGTCGGGGACCACGTGCACCGTCGCCAGGCCGGTCGTCGTCTCGTTGGCGTAGTCGAGGACCGGGAGGGTCACGTAGGTCTTGGCGGTGTCGTAGCAGTCGTCGCCGAAGTTGCAGCCGGTGTACCAGTCGTCCTCTCGACCCTTGAACTCGATCACCACCTCGTCGTCGACGACGCCGTCGACCCAGAACGTCCGGTCCTCCGGGTCCCAGGGCTCGCCGGAGCAGACGTCGTAGGTCTCCTCGGCGGGCTCGGAGCCCCAGCTCGTGTACGCCCCGCCGATGAAGGTGAAGAAGGCGAGCTCGCCACAGCTGCTGTTGTCCGAGTCGTCGATCACGTCGGCGTACTGGCCGGTGATCTTGACCTGGCGGGTGTGGGTCGTGACGGCCCCTGTGGCCATCACCTCGCCGCTGGTGAGGACCTTCGGGGCGGTGACGGTGATCGTGTAGGGGACGCCCGGCCGGAGAAAGCTGACCACGATCGAGTGGTTCCTGGTCGGGGCGCCACTGTCCACGTTGAACCGCATGAAGGTGGCGTCCTGGCGCACCCGGACGAGGGCCTGGTTGGTGAGACGGGAGGTGTGGAACGTCACCGTCGCGGTGAGGCCGGTCGGGACGGCCTGGACGTTCGTGATCTTCTGCTCATGAGGGACGAAGGTGATGGTCTTGACGCCCCAGTCGGGCGTCTCGTCCTTGGCGGAATCGGTGGTGAGGCGGATCCGGGCCGTGCCGTTGGCCTTCGAGACGTAGAGCTCCTGACCGGAGCCGCTGCCCTTGATGAAGGCCAGGTTCTGCCCGCTCGGCGCCATCACCGGCTGGAGCGAATCGGTGGTCACGACGACGCGGTTCGACCCGTCGACGTTGACGTTGACGATGTCGAAGGAGCCGGACAGGTCGCTCTGGAACGTCAGGCGATCCGGGGTGACCCAGCGGGAGTTGCGGTCGTCGGCCGTGTTGTTGGTGACCGCGATCAGGCCGGTGCCGTCGGCGTTCATGACCATGATCTCGTTGTCCGCCGTGCCCACCTTGCGGGTGAAGGTGATCCGGTTGCCGGCGCCCCACCACGGTGCCGTGTTGGCGCCGTTGTACGTGCGCTGGGTCGACACCGCGCCGGGAGCGTTGACGCTCTGGATGTGGATCTGGTTCTTGCCGCTCCGGGCGCTGACGAAGGCCAGCTTGGTGCCGTCGGGCGACCAGGTCGGCCGCCCGTCGTAGCCGGGCGACTGGGTGATCTGGGTGACGTCCGAGCCGTCGGCGTTCATCGTGTAGATGTCGAAGTCACCGTCACGGTTGCTGGCGAAGGCGATCTTGCTGCCGCCGAACCAGGCCGGGCCCATGTCGTCGGCGGACGAGGGGGTGATGTTGGTCCGCCCGGTGCCGTCCTCGTTGATCGTGTAGATGTCGAAGTCGCCCCAGAGGTCGCTGGCGAAGGCGATGCGCCCGTCGGTGGGCGCCGCCGCGACGGGGGCGGCGGGTGCGAGCAGCGGCATGATCGCCGTGACGGCGACGAGCCCGGCGAGGAGGGCCGCGGCCCGGGTTCGGACGGTGGTCGGTGTCCACATGATCTCTCCTGAGAGTCGGTTGGGTGGGAACCCTCGGAGCCTCCTGCCGGACCACCCCTTGGGTCGTGAGCAGCGCTTGCTCAACGGGCCATCGAGCCTGGTCAGCGCCGACGTCGTAGTGTCCGGCGGGTCAGAGGGAGGGTGCCGGTGACCACGAGGTGGCCCCTGATCGGACGGCGGGTCGAGCTCGATCGGATCGATCGCGCCCTCGCCGATCCCGCCACCGAGGGGGTCGTCGTCTTCGGTCCCGCGGGCGTGGGCCGGAGCCGCCTGGCCGAGGAGGCTCGCCACCTGGCCGAGCGCCGGGGCCGGCTGTGCCTGCGGGGCGTGGCGAGCGGCAGCGCCGCCGCCATGCCCCTCGGCGCCCTCGCCCACCTGCTCCCCGACGACCGGCCGGACGGCGACCGCGCCGCGGCCCCCCCGGTCGACCTGGGCGCCGCCTTCGGGCGGGTGCGGGCCGCCGTGGCCGCCGAGGCCGACGGCCGGCCCGTCGCCCTCGTCATCGACGACCTGCACCTGCTCGACGCCGCCTCCACCACGCTGGTGGCGCAGCTGGTCGCCTCGGGAACGGCGTTCCTCGTCGGGACCGTCCGCACCGGCGACCCGCTGCCCGACGGGATCCGGGCCCTGGCCCGGGCCGACGGCGTGGCCACCGTCGACCTGGCGCCGTTGTCGCGCGAGTGCGTCGACACGCTGCTGCACCTGGGCCTCGGCGGACCGCTCGACGGGGCGGCGGCCGCCCGCCTGTGGGCCGCCTGCGACGGCAACGTCCTGTTCCTGCACGAGCTCGTCGTCGGCGCCCTCGAGAGCGGTGCCCTGGTCGACGAGGGCGGCGTCTGGTCGCTCGACGGCCCGCTCCTCGGCACCGGCCTGCTGCGCGAGCTGGTCGAGGCTCGCCTCGCCGCCCTCCCGCCGGCCGGGCGCCGAGCCATGGAGGCGCTCGCCGTCTGCACCCGCCTCGCCCACGCCCACCTCCTGGCGGTGGCCGGCGCCGAGGCCCTCCTGGACCTGGAGGGACGGGGCATGATCGACGTCATCGCCGACCGGCGCCGGGTCGACGTGGTGCTGGCCGAGGCGGTGCACGGCGAGGTCCTCCGGGCCACGCTGCCCGTGCTGCGCACCGCGGCGCGGCTGCTCGACGCCGCCGAGTTCATCGAGCGGGCCGGTGCCCGCCGGCGCGACGACCCCCTCCGGATCGCCGGCTGGCGGTTGGAGGGACGTCACCCGGTCGACGCCGACCTGCTGCTGGGGGCCGCCCACCTGGCCGCCCAGGCGCTCGACCACGCCCGGGTGGCCACCCTGGCCGAGGCCTCGCTGCGCGAGCGGAGCACGGCGGAGGCGGCCTGGCTCCTCGGCAGCGCCCTCTACGAGCTGGGCCGCTTCCTCGAGGCCGAGGAGGTCTTCGTCGCCGCCGAGGCGCGCCCCGGGGCCGACGCCGTGGCCGTGTCGCTGGCTGCGGCCCGGGCCACGAACCTGTTCTGGGGCTGCCTGCGGCCGGAGGAGGCCATGGCCGTCTCGCGCCGGGCCCAGGCCGTCGCCCCGGCCGGCGAGGAGCGCGACGTGCTGGTGTGCAGCGAGGCATCGGTCCTGATGTTCTCGGGCCACCCGGGCGAGGCCATCGACCGGCTCGACGGGCTCGGCGACGACGTCGGCCCGATCACCAGCATCGTCCGGGCCGTCGTGCGGGCGCCGGCTCTGGCCGTGGTCGGGCGGACCGCCGAGGCCCTGCTGGTGGCCGAGCGGGGCGCGGCCGAGCACGCCGCCATGGGGAACCCGCCGGCCGTCGCCCACCCGGCCACGCACGAGGTCAACCGGGCCATGGCCCTGATGGAGGCCGGGTGCCTGGCCGAGGCGCGGGCGGTCGCCGCCGCGGCCTACGAGCGCACCCTCGCCGACGGCATTGCCATCACCCGGGTGTGGGCGGCCACCCTGCTGGGCCGGTGCGCCCTGCTGGAGGGGCGGCCCGCCACCGCCGCCCGCTGGCAGCGGGAGGCCGCCCGCCTGGCCGGCCGGGTCGGGTTCGACGGGCCCCGCCGGCTGGCCGAGGCCGGCCTCGCCGTGGCCCTCGCCCAAGCCGGCGACGAGCGGGGCGCCCGGGAGGCAGCCGACCTGGCCGAGTCGCTGGCGCCCACCTTCGGGTTCCTGCGGGCCGAGACCCACCTCGGTGGGGCCTGGGCCGCGGTGGCGCGCGGCGACACGGTCGCCGCCGCCGCGCTCCTCGCCGAGGCCGCCACCGAGGCCGAGGCGACCGGCCACCTCACCTCCGAGGCGTGGCTGCGCCACGAGCGGGCCCGGCTGGGCCACGCCCGGGACGAGTGCGATCGGCTGGAGGCCCTGGCGGCCCGGTGCGACGGCGAGATGGTCGGCGCTCGCGCCGCCCACGTCCGGGGGCTCGTCGACGACGACCCCGACCAGCTCGACCGGGCGTCCCGGGCCCTGGAGGCCGTCGGCGCCCTGCTGCTGGCGGCCGAGGCGTCCTCGGCCGCGGCCGACGCCCTGCGGCGGCGGCGCCAGCAGCGCGCCGCGGCGGCGATGCTGACCCGGGCCACGATCCTGGCCGACGCCTGCGAGGGGGCCCGCACCCCCGGGCTGGCCTTCCGCGACGCCGCCGTCCCCCTCACCGCCCGGGAGCGGGAGATCGCCCTCCTGGCCGCGGCCGGGATCCAGAGCAAGCAGGTGGCCGAGCGGCTGTACCTCTCGGTGCGCACCGTCGACAACCACCTCCAGCGGATCTACCGCAAGCTCGGCGTCACCAGCCGGGCCGAGCTGGCCGCCACGCTGGCCGAGGAGGACGCGCCATGACCCCGGACGACGTGGCGACGGTCCAGGCCACCCTCCCCGACCTCGGCCCCCGGACCGACGAGCTGGCGCGCGCCTTCTACACCCGGCTCTTCGCCCTCGATCCGACGCTGCGACCGCTCTTCCCCACCGACATGGAGGCTCAGCGCCAGAAGTTCGTCGCCACCCTGGGCGAGATCGTCGGCGCCATCTCCCGTCTCGACCGGTTCACGGCGGCAGCCGGCGGCCTGGGCGTGGCCCACGTGACCCACGGGGCCGAGGTGCACCACTACGAGCTCGTCGGCGAGGCCCTGGGCTGGGCCCTCCGCACCACGCTGGGCGACGCCTGGACGCCGGCCATCGGCCACGCCTGGGCCGTCGCCTACAACCTCGTCGCCGAGACGATGATGGCCGCCGCCGCCCAGGTCGACCCCTGACCCGAAGGGCCTCCGCCTAGCGATCCTCGCCCGGGCCCTCGCCGAGGCCCAGCGCGTGGGCCAGCTGGGACGCCCACCAGCGTCGCGTCGCGTCGCGGTCGGCGGCCGGCGCGGCGGCGAACCCCGCGCTCCGTCGGAAGGCCGGCCCGTAGCTGGGCTCGAGGGCGATCGCCTGGTGGAGCATGGCGACCGCCATCCGCGTGTCGTCGATGGGGGTGGCCCCAGGATCGGGCCGCCGGGCGTGGAGCGCCTCCACGAGCGGGTCGAGCATCCCGCTGCCGCCGTCCCGCCACCCGGCCCCGTGCAGGGCGACGGCCAGCTCGCCGAGGCCCGCCCGGTAGACCTCGGCCATCGAGGTCACGAGCTGGAGCAGGTCGGCATCGCCCTCCAGCCACGCGCCGAGCGCGTCCTGAACGGCCGCTCTCACCTGGCGGCCCCCGTGGCGCAGCAGCTCCTCGAGGAGGTTGTCGCGGGAACCGAAGTGGTGTGCGACCCCGGCGTCGGTCATACCGACCCGGCCGGCGACGGCGCGCATCTGGACGGCCGCCACGCCCCCTTGGGCCAGCAGCTCGGCAGCCGAGTCGAGGATCTGGGCGCGAGCCTGCTGCGGGTCTCGGCGCCGGCGCGGAGCAGTCATGGCGTCCATCTTACCTTGACGCTCCAAGGTAGGGAGCCGTACCGTGCCTTGGATGCTCAAGGTAGGAGGAGGGCGATGCGCGACATCGAGCTGATCCGGGAGGGCGCGGATGGCGCGGTCCTGCGCGGCCACGAGACGGGTGCCGGTCCGACCGTCCTGCTCCTCCATGCGGGGGGCGAGCGGCGCACCGTGTGGGAACCGGTGGCGCAGGCGCTCGACGAGGGCGGTGTGCGCTCCGTCGCGTTCGACCAGCGGGGCCACGGCGACAGCTCGGGCGAGCCGACCACCCTGGCGATGCTCGCCGGCGACGTGCGCGCCATGATCCGCCAGCAGCAGCGACCGGTGACGATCGTCGGCGCGTCGATCGGCGGGCTCGCCGGGCTCGACGCCCTCACGGATCCGGCGACGGCCATCCGCGCCCGTGGGCTGGTGCTGGTCGACGTCGTCCCCGACCCGGACCCTGGGCGCGTGCGCACGTGGCTGGACGAGCGGGGCCTGCGCCGCCGGCGGGAGGCACTCGTCGACGATGTCCTGGCGCAGGGGCCGGCGCTCCGTGCCGCCCTCGCCGCACTGGATCTGCCGATCCTGCTCGTGCGGGGCGGGGTGGGCTCGCCGCTCAGCGACGCCGAGGTCGTCCGGCTGCAGGAGACGAACCTCCAGGTGCGTGTCGAACGGATCCCCGAGGCCGGTCACCTCGTCGCTCGCGATGCGCCTCAGCGCTTGGCGGCGATCATCCTCGAACGGACCGCCGCG
>DASYLG010000063.1:0-5024 GCA_036009685.1 Iamia sp.
CCCGAGGGCGGCCGCCTCGGTGCCGGTCAGGCTGCTCATGGGGAGGAAGCTGAGCTCCTTGGCCCGGCGCATCCCGACGTGGAGGGCGAAGGCGGGACCGATCACACCGCCTCCCAGCGGCAGGGGCCACCCGATGGTGGCGTCGTCAGCCACGACGACCAGGTCGGCGCAGCTGCACAGCGCCACGGCGATGCCCAGACAGTGGCCGTGCACCTCGGCGATCACCGGCTGCGGTGCGTCCCAGAGCGCCACGAAGCGGCCGAAGCGCTGCTCGAGCATGTGGTCGCGGTCGTCGAGAGCGCCCCGGGGCGGAGCCGAGCCGGCTCCCGAGACATCGGCGCCGGCACAGAAGGACGGGCCGTTGCCCCGCACCACGATGACCCGCACCGACCGGTCGGCGGCCAGGTCGTCGATCGCTCCCAGCAGCTCGTCGACGAGGGCATCGTCGAGGGCGTTGTGCTTCTCGGGGCGGTCGAGGGTCACGGTGGCGACACCGGCGGCGTCGACCGCCCGGGCGACCCGGCGGGGCTTCTCAGCCATCGGCGCGCCTCGCCGCTCCGGGGCGGCGGGCGGCCTGGGGTGGGGTCTCGACCCAGCTCCCCCGGGCCAGGGCGTGCCGCCGGGCCTCGCGCTCGGCGCCCTCGGCGTCGCCGTCGGCGATCAGGGCCAGGATGGTGGCGTGGTCCTCCAGTCCCTGCTCCCGGTACGCGATGTCCGCGATGGGCCCGTCGACGTGGCCGTGGCGGGCCTCGTGGGCGAGGCGCTGGTCCACCCACAGCGCCGAGTCCTCCGAGCAGATCGTCTCCAACGACCCGATGAGGACGATCATCGTCTGGTTCCCGCAGCCGGCCACGAGGGCCTCGTGGAACCGGCGGGCGTGCTCGATGTAGGCCCGCAGGTCGCCGACGGCGGCCCATGCCTCGTCGTGGACGGCCGTCAGCCGGGGCACGACCTCGGTGGCCCGGTCGGCCCGCCGGGCGCACAGGCCGGCGCACACCGGCTCGATGCCCCGCAGGGCCTCCACCACGTCGGTGGCCGACACCTCCATCGACCGCAGGACCTGCTCCATCATCGCCGCCGCACTGTCCACGCGGGGCCGGCGGACGACGGCGCCCCCGACCTTGCCCCGCCGCACCTGCACCAACCCCTCGGCCTCCAGGATCCGCAGGGCCTCGCGCAGCGAGGGCTTGCTGACCCCGAACTCGACCAGCAGGTCCTCCTGCTTGGGCAGCACGGCTCCGTCGGCCAGCTCGCCGACCACGATGCGCTCGCGGAGGCTGGCGGCGACCAGCTCGGCCAGGCTGTGGGACCGCACGCCGCCGTCGGCGCCACCGGCCTCGGTTGCCGGCGGGATCGTCGTCATCTAAAACATCATAATCTCAGAACACCTAACCGGCGAGCCCCCGCGCCGGCCGGCCCGCCTCGGGAGGCGCCAGTGACGAGCGATGCCCCCACCCTGCCCACGGTCGACACGACCCGCCCGGAGGTGTGGGCCGAGCCCGAGACCGTCCTCGGGCCGCTGCTGCGCCAGGGCATCCGGGCGGTGCGCACGACCTCCCCCGCGGGGACGATGCTGCTGGGGGCCGACCTCGTCCACCGGGCCCTCGCCGACGCCCGCATGGGGGCGCCCAGCGCCGAGCTCCTGGAACGCACCGGGTGGGCGCCAGGCCCCTACGTCGACTGGTTCCGCAGCGCCACGGTGCACATGGACCCGCCCGACCACACCCGCCTCCGGGCGCTGGTCAGCCGGGCCTTCACCCCCCGGTCCGTGGCCCGGTTCCGGGACACGGCCACCCGCGTCGCCCACGACCTGTGCGACGACGTGGTCGAGGGTGAGGACTTCGACCTGACCGGGCGCTTCGCCCGCCTGCTGCCCCTGCGGGTCATCTGCGAGCTGCTCGGCATCGAGGACGTCGACGCCGAGCGGGTCGGGCGCTGGTCGTCGACGTTGGGCGAGGCGATGAGCGCCTCGTCCACGTCGATGCAGGACATCGCCGACCAGGCCACGACCGACTTCGCCGCCTACGTCGACGAGGTGGTGGCCCATCGCCGGGCCCACCCGGGCGACGACCTGCTCACCACCCTCATCCAGGCCGAGGAGGCGGGCGACCGCCTCTCGCAGCGCGAGCTGATCATGCTCACCATCCAACTCGTCTTCGCCGGTCACGAGACCACCCAGACGCTGCTGAGCACCGGGGTCTGGCGGCTGCTCACCCACCCCGACCAGCTGGCTGCGCTGCGCGCCGAGCCGGACCTGGCCGAGGGGGCGGTCGACGAGCTGCTGCGGCTCGACCCGCCGGCGGTCGTCGTCGCCCGCATCCCCCGCGAGGACCTCGACCTCGACGGCGTCGCCCTCCGCCAGGGCGACTACGTCACCTTGTCGCTGTTCTCGGCCAACCGCGATCCGAGCCGCAACGAGAACCCGGACGCGCTCGACGTCCGCCGTCACGTGGATCGACAGTTCGCCTTCGGCTTCGGGGCGCACCACTGCGTGGGCAACCACCTGGCCCGCATCGAGGCCGCCGTCGGCCTGCAGGTGCTGCTGGCCCGCTTCGCGCGCATCGAGGAGGTCGGCACGTCGCGCTGGGTCGCCGACACGCTGCGGGGCCGGCGGGACGTGACCGTGCGGGCCTGGCGATGACCGCACCCCTCGCCGTCGGGTTCATCGGGCTGGGCAACCTGGGCAGCGCCATGGTCGAACGCCTCCTCGCCGTGGGGCACCCCGTCGCGGCCTACGACCCGCGACCCGACGCCCGGGCCCGCGCCGCCGACCTCGGCGCCCGGGTCGCCACCGGGCCCGGCGACACGGCCGTCGACGCCGCCGTGGTGTGCGTGGCCGTCCGCGACGACGCCCAGTCGATCGAGGTCGTCACCGCCGCCGACGGGGTGCTGGCCCACGCCGCGCCCGGCACCGTGATCGTCCTGCACGCCACCGTGGCCCCCTCGACCGTGGTCGTCCTGGCCGCGGCCTGCCGGGCCGCCGGCTGCGACCTGGTGGACGCCGGGCTCAGCGGTGGCCCCGACCGGGCCCTCGCCGGCGACCTGGTGAGCGTGGTCGGCGGTGACGCCGACGTCGTCCGCCGGGCCGAGCCGGTGCTGCAGGCCTACGCCTCCGACGTGATCGACTGCGGTCCGAGCGGCGCCGGGATGGCGGCCAAGCTGGCCCGCAACCTGGCCCAGTACGGCATCTGGTGCGCCCTGCACGAGGGCATGGACCTGGCCGCCTCGGCCGGCGTCGACCTCGAGCTGTTCGCCCGCTACGTGCGGGCCTCGGGCCTGCCGACCAACCACGACGTGGTGCTGGACCGGTCGTCGGCCCGCCCGCTCGACCCCACGACGGCCGACCCGGCCGAGGTCGAGCGCTTGCGCTGGGCCGTCGCCCTGGGCGACAAGGACCTCGACGACGCCTTCGAGCTGGCCGACGACCTCGGCTGCGAGGTCCCGGTGGGCCGGGTGGCCCGCCACCGCTTCGCCTGGGCCATGGGCCTGGTCGAAGACCGTCGGTCCTGACCGAGCGGACCACGAGGTGCCAGGCACCTCGTGGTCCTCGTGGACTCCGGTCAGGACACCGGGGTGGGCGTCGCCGCGGCGGCGACCTGGCGGAGGGCGGGGACGACCTCGGTGGCGAAGAGCCGGATCGAGCGCTCGTTGTCCTCGGGGGAGATGGTCGGGTAGGTCAGCCGGGCCGACAGGTGGCGGGGGCCGGAGCCGGGCGCCTGGGCCAGGGTCTCGACGAAGGGCGTGAGCCGGGCGACGCACTCGTCGGGGTCGCCCACGATGACGGCGTGGGTGAGCTGCTCCTCGTCGGAGAGGTCCTCTCGCGGGGTCGCCGCCTGCCACGGGTCGCCCGGTCGCCAGGTGTCGGCCACCTCCTGGCCCCCCTCCCGCGCCCAGCGGCGGCTCTCGGCCTGGAGGTGCGACATCCCGGGCGCCGCGATGTCGGCGGCCCCGGTGGGGGCGAGGAAGCAGAGCGTCGTCTGGGCCAGAGCGAAGCGATCGTCGAGGGGACCGGTCTCGTCCAGCCAGCCGATCCGGCGCTCGAGGCCGGCCGGGCTCATGAGCGAGGCGAAGTAGCCGTCCCCGATGCGCCGGGCGCGACGCACCGCGCCCTCGGCCTTGCCGCCGCCCCACACCGGCACGCCCCCCTCCTGGGCCGGCAGGGGCGAGATGGGCAGCGACTCTCCCTCGGCCAGCAGCCCGACACCGGATACCGAGCCGGTGTCCGCCTCCCGCAGCACGCGCACGCACTCGGTGAGACGGGCCACCCGGTCGCGGCGCCGCAGGCCGAGGCCCTCGAACTCGACGTCGCGGTAGCCGAGGCCGAGGGCCAGCACGAGGCGACCGCCGCTCAGCTGGTCGGCGACGGCGGCCTCCTCGGCGAAGCGGACCGGGTCCCACATCGAGGCGAGCATGATGTCGGTGCCCAGCGTGATCCGCTCGGTTCGCTCGCCGAGGGCGGCCAGGGCGACGAACGGGGCGGGGAGGTAGCCCGAGTCGGTGAAGTGGTGCTCGCACACCCACGCCGCGTCGAGGCCGAGCGCCTCGGCCAGCACGGCCTGGTCGATGACGGACCGCAGGGCGCGGCCGTAGTCGGCCCGGCTCGTGCTGTCGGCGTGAGCCGAGAGCCCGCTGAGCCCGAAGGTGAAGCCGGGGCCGATCGCGCCTGCGTGGCTCATGGGAATGGTCTCCTGGGGTCTGTCGGGGTTGGATCGGGGCTGATCGGGGCGAGACCCGGGACGACCCGGTCGAGGAAGAGCCGGACGCTGGACCACGCCTCGTCGTCGGGCATGCCACCGGCGAGGGGGTGCAGACAGAGGGTGGTGTCGGGGTGGGCGGCAGCGAGGTCGACGCACTCCTCGGGCGTGAGGACGTGGATGGCGCCCGAGCGCCGCAGCTCGTCGGCGCCGCTCGCCGCGCTGTACACCGGCGAGCGGGGCCCGTCGCCCTGCCAGCGGGCGTACTCGGCGGCGTCGTCGAGGTAGTGGGGCGCGACCCGGGGCCACGTGGCCTCCGGGTCCTCGGCC
>DASYLG010000064.1:0-3905 GCA_036009685.1 Iamia sp.
GGCCTGGTGCCGGCCACCTACGACGGCGACGCCTCGCCCGAGGCCCGGACGTGGGCCCGGGCCAACGCCAACGTCATCCTCACCAACCCCGAGATGCTCCACTGCGGGCTGCTCCCCCACCACGAGCGCTGGGCCACCTTCCTGCACCGTCTGCGCTACGTCGTGGTCGACGAGCTCCACACCTTCCGCGGCGTCTTCGGCAGCCACGTGGCCCACGTCCTGCGGCGGCTGCGACGGCTGTGCGCCCGCTACGGCGCCGACCCGACCTTCGTCTTCGCCTCCGCCACCATCGGCGATCCGTCCGGCCTGGCCTCGGCCCTGATCGGGGCGCCGGTCGTCGAGGTCACCGACGACGGCTCGCCCCGCGGCGAGCGGCTGATGGCGCTGTGGAACCCGCCGCTGGTCGATGCCGGATCGGGGGCGCGGGTGTCGGCCCACAAGGTCACCGCCGCCCTGGTGGCCGATCTGGTGGCCGCCGACCACCGCACCATCGCCTTCTGCCGGAGCCGGCGGGGCACCGAGATCGTGGCGGCCGACGCCCAGCGCCGGCTGGGCGATGCCTGGGCCGGGGCTGTGCGCCCCTATCGCGGCGGCTACCTGGCGTCCGAGCGGCGCGAGATCGAGGCCGAGCTGTTCGGGGGCAGCCTCCGAGGGGTGGTGGCCACCTCGGCCCTCGAGCTCGGGGTCGACGTCGGCGGGCTCGACGCCTGCGTCCTCGACGGCTTCCCGGGCACCATCGCGTCGATGTGGCAGCAGGCCGGGCGGGCCGGGCGCTCCCAGCAGCGATCGCTGGCGGTGCTGGTGGCGGGGGACGACGCGCTCGACCAGTACCTCATGACCCACCCGTCAGAGGTGTTCACCCGCGCCCCCGAGCCGGCCGTGGTGAACCCGTCGAACCCCTTCGTCCTCGACGCCCACCTGGCGTGTGCGGCCTACGAGACGCCGCTCGCCCCCGAGGACGGGCGGTGGTGGGGCGAGGCCCTCGACGACGGCGTGCGCCGCCTGGTCCTCGCCGACCGGCTCAAGATCCGCAGCGCCACCCGGCTGTCGCGCCACGGCGGCGCCGGCCCCCGGGCCGTGTGGGCGGCGCGGGGCTTCCCGTCGCACGGCGTCGGCCTGCGCAGCGGTGGGGGGCGCGAGGTCCGCATCGTCCGGGCCGACGGCACGCTCGTCGGCACCGTCGACGAGGGCCGGGCCCCCGAGGTCGTGCACCCCGGTGCCGTCTACCTCCACCAGGGGGTGGCCTGGCGGGTGCATGCGCTCGACCTCGACGACGGCCACGCCGTGGTGGTGCGCACCGACGGCTCGGAGGCGACCCAGGCCCGCTCGCAGGTCCACATCAGCGTGCTGGGCTGCGAGCGCACCCGCGACGTCGGCCGGGTGTCGCTCTCCCTCGGCACGGTCGAGGTCACCTCGCAGGTCACCGGCTACCAGCGCCGCGACGTGACCAGCGGCGAGATCCTCGGTGTCGTCGAGGTCGACCTGCCCCCGTCCCGGCTCGTCACGCGGGCCTTCTGGTACGCCATCCCCACGGGGCTGCTGCGCCGGGCCGGGCTGGCGCCGGCGTCGTGGCCGGGCACCCTGCATGCGGCCGAGCACACGGCCATCGGGATGCTGCCGCTGTTCACGATCTGCGACCGGTGGGACGTCGGCGGCGTCTCCACCCCGTGGTGCACCGACCTGGGCAGCCCGGCGATCTTCGTCTACGACGGCTACCCGGGTGGCGCCGGCATCGCCGAGCTGGGCTACGAGGCCGGGCACCGCCACCTGGCCGCCACGCTCGAGACGCTGCGTCGCTGCCCGTGCACGGACGGCTGCCCGTCGTGCGTCCAGTCGCCCAAGTGCGGCAACCTCAACGAGCCGCTCGACAAGGCCGGCGCCATCGCCCTCCTCGACGCCCTCCGTCTCCCCGCCACCGACGAGGCCCCGGCGTCCGCGCCCGCGTCGTCGTCGGTCCACCCCCGCTCGGCCTGAGCGTCACCGGCCGGCGCCCCCGGGGACCCGTCCACCGGGCCATGCCCGACGGCGGGACGCCCGGCCCGCCCCCCGCTCGGGCCGGACGCCGCGTCGCGCCCGCGGCACCCGTCTGAGCTGGGGGGGTTCGACGTCAGGGCAGGGACACCTGCCCGCCGCCGCCCGACGGCTTCGACCGGCGCAGATACCAGGCGATGTGGGCGGCGATGGTGATCATCAGCAACGCGAGGGCGAACGGGGCCACCAGGCCGGGCGACGTCTTCTCGGTGGTGCGGACCAGCCCGGCCGATGGCGAGGTGCCGGCGGCCGCCTGCTCCTCGTCGGTGTTGGGTGCGGTCGTCGAGGAGCCCGGGACGAAGGCGTCGTCGACCGTGCCGAAGGGCAGCTCCTCGGAGTAGCCCTCGGGGAGCGTCTCCGGCGATCCCTGCCCGCGGGTCGGGACGTGCCCCGTCGTCGGGGTCGGGGTCGACCCGCCCGGCGGCGTGGGCGTCGTGCCCGGTCCCGGCGGCAGGGTCGGGTCCGTGCCCGGCGGGGGGTCGGGGTCGGTGCTGGGGACGGTGACGGTCGGGCCCTCGGCCGGGATCAGCTGGTTGGACACCGGCGAGGCGATGGCATCCGTCCCGGGACCGCCTGCGCCCCAGGAGAGCGCCCGCATGTCGAAGGTCGCCGAGCCGAAGCTGCCCGACAGCTCGGCGCTGTTGCTCGCCGGGTCGTCGTACTGGTGCTCGACGCTCTCGTTCACCCGGATGATCCAGCCGGCGGCGTCGGGGGCCGGCGCTGCCGACCAGGTCGCGACGGCGCCGCCGGTCGACAGCTCGACATCTTCCAACAGCGGGGGCTCCGGCGGCTCGGCCACGCCCACGTCCTGGGTCTCGGGATTCGACGCCGTGAGGCCGCCCCGACCCACGACCGAGATCTCGTAGGGGCCGTTGCAGACGACGTCGACCGGAGCCACGTAGTCGCGGCCGGAGGGAGCGACCGTCGTGCGGAACGGCTCGGTGCCGCAGGCATCCGGCAGTCCCTTGGGGGTCAGGCTGACATCGACCGACGATGCCTCGCCGACGGCGAGAGGAGGGGTGACCGTCCCGCTCACCACCACCGTGTGCGATGCGACCTCGGAGGCCACGTCGATGGTGACCGTCCACTCGAGGCTCTGCGCTCCCGCCGGGGCCGGGGACCACGCCGCCGCGCCCAGGACGACCGCGGTGGCGGTGGTCCAGAGCAACGGGCGACAGGTCATGATTCACCTCGGATGTCGGGCGGGGTCCGGCCGCCACGGTCCTCGAGCAACGGTGACCCCACCAGGTCGGCGTGGAGCACCAGACGCTCTCGGGCCGACCCCTTGGGATTGCAGGTCGTGAGAGTCAGACGTGGTGTGTCGGTTGGGGCCACCACCCCGACGTCGTCGGGGGTGACCACGATTGCAGCTTCCCTCACCCTATATGTGCACGACCCCAGAGGCGTGTCCAGGGTGATCTCGTCGCCGGGGGCGACTTCGTCGAGGCGGTTGAAGGGCTTGCCATATGTCGTGCGATGGCCGGCGATGGCCACGTTGCCCGAGCCGCAGGGCAGCGCCGTCTCCGGGTAGTGGCCGGCCCCCGCCCGCAACGCCGCCTGACTGGTGCCCTCCACGACGACAACCTCCACGCCGATCGACGGCGCCTTCAGCCGGGTCAGGCTATCGCCCGATCCGACCTTGCCGGCGACGAACTCCTCCGCCGCCTTCGGGCTGTCGATCTTCTCCGCCAGCTGCTGCTCGAGCCGGACCTGCAGGCGGGACTGGTACTGGTCGGTCCAGAAGGGCCAGGAGATGCTCACCCCGGCGGCGATCACCAGGAGCACGGTCAGCGACGCCAGCGAGCGTCGCACCAGCCGCGACCGTCCCAGTCGCTCCCCCCACCCGATCCGCGGGGCCGCGGCGCCGCCGGTCA
>DASYLG010000065.1:0-1940 GCA_036009685.1 Iamia sp.
CGCCCGGCAGCACCTGGTAGGTGGCGGCACCCGGCACCCCCCGACCCCGCCCCCAGGGCTGGTGGTACCTCGTCCCGGCGGCCCTGGTGGTGCTGGCCTCGGTGGCCTGCGTCGTCGCCCTCGTGCGGGGCTTCGGCGACGCCCGTGACACCGGCCTCGAGGCCAGCGCCGCCGCCCCTGGCGTCGACCAGACGCTGACCATCGCCAAGACGGGCGGCTACACGCTCGCCTACTCGGGGCCCGTCATCGTGAGCAGCGAGGCCCAGCAGGAGCAGCTGGCCGACGACCTGGAGCTGAGCATCGTCCCGTCCGACGGGGGCGCCGCCCTCGAGCTCCAGCCCTACGAGGGCCTCAACGACTTCGAGCAGGAGGGCCAGCAGTACGTTCCCCTCCTGACGGTGCGGTTCGAGGAGGAGGGCGACTACGTCCTGCGGTCCTCGACGATGTCCGGCGTCGATCTCGAGCGCACCGCCCTGGTCGTGTCCGAGAGCCCGTGGCGCAAGCTTCGCAGCGGGGCCGAGCGGGCCGTGCTGCTCCTCGTGGTCGGCCTCGCCCTCGCCATCCTGGTGACGGTGATCCTGGCCCGCACCCGGGTCCGGTCCAAGGCCGCCATCCGAGCCCTCGCCCCGCCCCCGTCACCGTGGCCGCCGCCCTCGCCCTGGGGCGGCCCCCACCCCGGCGGCGGCTGGGCCCCCGGCCCCGGACCTCCGGGGTGGCCGCCGCGCTAGACCCGTCTCAGTTGGCGTGGAGGTCGGCGTTGAGCGCGCCCCACTGGCCCTTGCGATCCCGCACCTCGACCACACCGGTCTCGGAGTTGCGGATGAACATGATCCCGGCCCGGCCCGAGACCTCCTTGGCCTTCACCACCTCGCCGTTGGGCAGCGTCACCCGCGTGCCACCGGTGACGTAGAGCCCGGCCTCGACGACGCTGCCGTCGCCCAGCGAGATGCCGATGCCGCCGTTGGCGCCCAGCAGGGCCCCCTCGCCGACCGTGATGACCTCGGTGCCGCCGCCCGAGAGCGTGCCCTGGATCGAGGCTCCGCCCCCGATGTCGGAGTCGGCCCCGACCACGACGCCGGCCGAGATGCGGCCCTCGACCATCACCGGGCCGAGGGTGCCGGCGTTGAAGTTCACGAAGCCCTCGTGCATCACGGTGGTGCCCTCGGCCAGGTGGGCGCCGAGGCGGACCCGGCTGGTGTCGGCGATGCGCACGCCGGAGGGGACGACGTAGTCGGTCATGCGGGGGAACTTGTCGACGCCCCACACCTCGATGCGCTCGCCCCGGGCCCGGAGGGCGGTGCGATCGGCCTCGAAGTCGTCGGGGTCGGCCGGTCCCCGGTCGGTCCAGGCCACGTTGGCCAGCAGGCCGAACTGGCCCTCCAGGCTGACCTGGTGGGGCCGAGCCCGGCGGGACGACAGGAGGTGGAGACGCAGGTAGACGTCGTGGGTGTCGGCCGGAGCGACGGTGACGTCGGGGATGACGGTCACCACCGCGAGGCGGCGCACGGGCAGGCCGTTGGCGGGCGCCTCCAGGGCGTCGGCCAGCCCCCGGACCAGCTCCTTCAGCTCCGGCTTGCGCAGCTTGGCCGCCCCCGTGCGGAGGGTCTCGGAGTCGACCACCGTCGTCCCCGTCGCCCCCTCGGCGCCGGCGGCGGCGAGCACCGCCGGGGTCGGGTCGGCCTCACGGTCGACCGACAGGATCGGGTACCAGGTGTCGAGCACCTTGGTGCCGTCGCCCTTGGTCGAGAGGGTGGCGAGTCCGATGCCACGGGCGGTGCGGGGGGCCTTCGAGGTGGTCACGGGTCGGAGGATAGAGAAGGCACCGCGGGCCTCCTAGCCTGGCCCGATGACCGACCTCCTGGCGCTGACGGCAGAGCTCGTGGCCATGCCGTCGGAGAGCTTCGCCGAGGCGCCCCTCGTGGGCTGGCTCGAGGACGAGC
>DASYLG010000066.1:0-5175 GCA_036009685.1 Iamia sp.
GCGGATCGAGGCCCGCCACTGATCGCCTTCGTCGGTCGCGAACGAGACGCTCCGCTCCGGCCCCGACCGCTCACGCGAGTTCCGCTCGGCGATCTCGGCGTCGAAGCCGTACCGGCGGGTCGCGGCCACGATCTGGTTGACGGTCGCGTTGACGGCCAGCTCGCACACCGATGCCTCGTACTCGGACGGTGTGTAGCGGGCGACGGTGGCGGCCTGATCGAGCGAGAGCCCACCGCGGCGGAACGTGGCCATCACCGTCGGCAGATCATCGGCCCGCCGGGCCAGGGCGACGATCCGCCGAGCGGTGTGGCGCGAGGCGCCGGTCTGCCACATCAGCCACTGGACCGGGGTGTGGATCTTCCAGCCCTCCCACCACCCCTCGGCCAGCGCCTGCACCACCAGGTCGACCATCGCCGCATCCGCCGCGTTCCTCACTCCGGCCGCGGCGGCGACAGCTCCCTCGAAGGCCCGGTTGACCTCCCACTCGGCTGGCGTTTCGACCGGCAATGGCATGGGAACAAGTGTACGTCCCAGCCACCCGTTCCGTCAACCCGAAAAACAGGTGAATCCACCATGCGACACGGGCAAAGCACCGCCACCAGTAGCGTCCGGGCGTGGCCTTTCCCCGCAAGCTGCTGAACGACAACGAGCAGCTGGTGCTCGACCTCCGCCCGCACTGGCTCGCCATCGCCTTCCCGACGCTGGCGCTCGTGTTCGCCATCGTGGTGGGCCTCGTCGCCGCCCTCCTGGACTGGCCGGTGGCCCTGCTCTGGATCGCCCTCGTCCTGATCGTGCTGGCGCTCGTCAACTTCCTGATCAAGCTGCTGGGCTGGTCCAACACCAACTTCGTCCTCACCAGCGACCGGATCATCACCCGGCGCGGCGTGCTCACGAAGTCCGGCATCGAGATCCCGCTGGAGCGGGTCAACACCGTCTTCTTCGACCAGCGGCTGTTCGAGCGGATGGTCGGGGCCGGCGACCTGGCCATCGAGTCGGCGGGCGAGCGCGGCACCGAGCAGTTCGACAACATCCGCAAGCCGGCCATCGTCCAGCGCGAGATCTACGTCCAGATGGAGGACAACGAGAACCGGAAGTTCGACCGGGTCCGGGCGCCGGCGCCGGCGCCGGTGGCCTCGCTGTCGCCGGTCGAACAGGTCGAGCGGCTCCACGGGCTGCTCCAGCAGGGCGCCATCACCCCGGTCCAGTACGAGGCCGAGAAGGCCCGCATCCTCAGAGGATGAGGTCGACGGCGCAGCCGGCGGCGATCAGGGGCGGTGGTCGGGGTCGGGCCGGAAGAGTCGTCAGCCTGGTCCCGTCGGTCACCGAGACCCTGGTGATGTGGGGCCGGCCGCCGATCGCCTGCACCCGGTTCTGCGAGCAGCCCGACATCGCCCACGTCGGGGGCACCAAGCGGCCCCGCATCGCCACCATCGTCGACCTGGCGCCCGATCTGGTCGTGATGTGCGACGAGGAGAACCGCATCGAGGACCACGAGGCCCTCGTGGCCGCCGGGCTGGCCGTCCACGTGGCCTCGCCCCGCACCGTGGCCGACGTGCCCTTCGTGCTGGCCGCCCTCGCCGCCGCGGTCGACGTCGATCTGCCGCCCCCCGTCGCTCCGACCCCGGCCCCGGTGGCGGCGACGGCCCGCACCGCCTTCGTCCCCATCTGGGCCCGGCCCTGGATGACCCTCAACGCCGACACCTACGGGGCGTCGGTGCTGGCCGCCGCCGGCTGGGCCAGCGCCTGGGGCGACGACCCGGTGCGCTACCCCGAGGTCACCGTCGAGGAGGTCTGCGATCGGCGGGTCGACGCGGTGCTGGCGCCCACCGAGCCGTGGGCCTTCACCGTCGAGGACCTCCCCGACCTGGCCGACCGGTTCGGCGCCCCGGCCGTGCTGGTCGACGGTCAGGACCTGTTCTGGTGGGGCGCCCGCACCGCGGCCGCCGTCGACCGCCTCGTCGCCGCCCTGGCCGCCGTCTGACGGCGACGGCCGGACCGTTCGGTCAGTAGCGGGGGTCCTGGTAGGCGGGCGGCGCGACGACCGTGCGGCGCTGGCTGGCCATCTGGATGAGACCGAACAGCAGTCCGATGACGCCGCAGGCCATCAGGATGATCCCGATGATCCCCAGGTCGACGCCCTCGATCGTGTCCTCGACGGCGAACTTGAGGATGGCGCCCACGGCAAGCAGGAAGACACTGACTCCGACGGTCATGGCAGCTGGATCCTTCGATGGCCGGATGTGTTGGGCCCACCACTGCCCGTCGACCTGGCGGGCAACCGGTCAGAGCACCTCGACGGTGGCGCCGTCGGAGGCCCGGACCCGCCACGACGTCTCGGGCCCCCACCCGTCGAGGGCACCGGGCTCGCACACCGCCACCACGCAGCCGCCGAAGCCGGCCCCGGTGAGCCGGGCGCCGAACACCCCGGGCGTGGCGTCGAGCCGGCCGACCAGGGCGTCGAGCATCGGGGTCGACACGGCGAAGTCGTCGCGCAGCGAGGCGTGGCTCTCCTGCAGCAGGGCGCCGAGGAGGGGTCGGTCCCGGGCGTCGAGGGCCTCGACGGCAGCCCGCACCCGGGCGTTCTCGCCCAGCACGTGGCGGGCGCGGGCCCGCACCACGGGGTCGGGGATGGCCACCTCGGTGCCGGGGCCGGCCTCCCGCAGCGGCCCGATGACAGCCTCGGCGGCCCGGCACTGGGCCGCCCGCTCGGCGTAGGGCGAACCCTCGAGCCGGCGCGCCTCACCGGAGTGGACGACGACGACGTCGAGGTCGTCCGGCAGCGGAACGGGCATCACGGCCAGGACGCCGCAGTCGATGAGCAGGGCGTGGCCGGCCCGGCCGCCACAGGAGGCGAGCTGGTCCATGATCCCGCAGGGCACGCCGGTGGCCCGGTGCTCGGCCCGCTGGGCCATCTGGGCGACGGTGAGGGCGTCGGTGGCGTCCGGGCGCAGGGCCAGGGCCACCGCCACCTCGAGGGCGGCGCTCGACGACAGCCCACCGCCGAGGGGCAGGGTCGTCGTGACCGAGCCGACGAAGCCCTCGGCCGGGTGGGCCTCGGCCACCACACCGGCCACGTAGCGGGCCCACGCCGGGGTCAGGGAGCGGGGATCGACCACGTCGCGGGGGACCACGGCCGTCTCGCCGTCGTGATCGGACCGGAGGGCCACCACGTCGCCGCCCCGGACGCCCTCGACGACTGTCTCCAGGTCGATGGCGATGGGCAGCACCAGGCCGCCGGTGTGGTCGGTGTGGTCACCGATCAGGTTGACCCGACCGGGGGCCCTGGCCCGCACCCGTTCGCCTGCCATCGGGTCGACCCTAAGACCTCGCGCCACCGCCTGCGGTCCGCTTGACCGGCTGGTCAAGGGCGGCCAGCATGAGCGCGTGGCCACCACCCCTCCCTCCGACGCCGGCATCGAGATCTGGTACACGACCGACGGCGACCCGTCGGGCGAGCCCCTGCTGCTGGTCATGGGTCTGGGCGCCCAGTACATCGTGTGGCCCGAGGCCTTCGTGGCCCGGATGGTCGACCGGGGCTTCTTCGTCGTCCGGTTCGACAACCGCGACGTCGGCCTCTCGACCAAGCCCGACGTCGGCGCCCTCGACACCGCCGCCGAGATCCTCGGCGCGCTCACCGGCACCCCGCCGACGGCCCCCTACCTGCTGACCGACATGGCCGACGACGCCGTGGCGGTCCTCGACGCCCTCGGCATCGACAGCGCCCACGTCGTCGGGGCGTCGATGGGCGGGATGATCGCCCAGACCATCGCCATCGAGCACCGCGACCGCGTCCGGTCGCTCACCTCGATCATGTCCACCACCGGCGACCCGACGGTCGGCGCTCCCAGCCCCGAGATCCTGGGCGTCCTGCTCGCCCCCGCGCCCACCACCCGCGAAGAGGCCCTCGAGCGGGGCGTCGTGACGAGCGTGGCCATCGGCAGCCCCGGCCTGGTCGACGAGGACGAGGCCCGGGAGCGGGCCAGTGCCGCCTGGGACCGCTGCGCCTACCCCGAGGGCACGGCCCACCAGCTCCTGGCCATCGTCGCGTCGCCCGACCGCACCCCGGCCCTGCGTCAGCTCGACATCCCGACGCTGGTGATCCACGGCGACAAGGACCCGCTGGTGACCCCGAGCGGCGGCGAGGCCACGGCGGCGGCGGTGCCCGGGGCCGAGCACCTGGTCATCGAGGGCATGGGCCACGACCACGCCAAGATCTTCTGGGACCGCATCATCGATGCCATCCACGCCAACACGGCCAAGGCCGCGGCCCCGGCCGCCTGACCCGATCTACGGAGCAGCACCACCCATGGGACCCCTCCAGGGCACGCGCATCGTCGAGTTCGCCGGCATCGGCCCGGCCCCGTTCGGGGCCATGGCCCTCGCCGACCTCGGGGCCGAGGTCATCCGCATCGACCGGGCCGGCAACCAGTGGGGCGATCCCGACACGCCGCCCGCCGACCTGCTCAACCGGGGCCGGCGCTCGGTCGCCGTCAACCTCAAGGACCCGGCCGGCGTCGAGACCGCCCTCGACCTGGTCGCCTCGGCCGACGTCCTCATCGAGGGCCTGCGGCCCGGGGTGATGGAGCGGCTCGGGCTCGGCCCCGACGACTGCCTGGCCCGCAACCCGAAGCTGATCTACGCCCGCATGACGGGCTGGGGCCAGGAGGGGCCGTACGCCCCGACCGCCGGCCACGACATCAACTACATCTCGCTGGCCGGCGCCCTGGCCCACATGGGACGGGCAGGGGAGAAGCCCACGTTCCCGATCAACCTGGTCGGCGACTTCGGCGGCGGCGGGATGCTCCTCGCCCTCGGCGTGTGCGCGGCGCTGGTCGAAACGGCCAAGAGCGGCGAGGGCCAGGTGATCGACGTGGCCATGGTCGATGGCGCCGCCCTGCTGATGACGATGATCCACTCATTCCAGGCCATGGGCATCTGGACCGACGACCGGGGCACCAACATGCTCGACTCCGGCGCCCACTTCTACGACGTCTACGAGACCGCCGACGGCAAGTACGTCTCGATCGGTTCGATCGAGCCGCAGTTCTACGCCGAGCTGCTGGCCCGCACCGGCCTGGAGGGCGAGGACCTGCCGTGGCAGCACGACAAGACCCAGTGGCCGGTGCTCAAGGAGCGGTTGGCGGCGATCTTCCTGACCCGCACCCGCGACGAGTG
>DASYLG010000067.1:0-14144 GCA_036009685.1 Iamia sp.
CACCAACGAGGTCCGCCAGACGTTCACCATCCGTCGGCTGGGATCGATCTGGGCGCCGGCGGCCCTCACGCCCGTCGAGCTGGTCGAGAGCTCGATCGACCTGCGCTGGAACGGCGAGCTGGCCACGCTCATCGTCCCGCAGGACCGGCCCGTCATCGACGGCATCACCTACACGGTCGTCTCGATGGAGCCCTCGTTCACGCCGGATGACCTCGACGCCGCCCAGCCCGAAGAGCTCGACGAGGACATCGAGGCGGCCACCGTGGTGCCGGACAACCTCCCGCCCGTCGTGGCCAGGGAGGCGCAAGAGGCGGTCGCCGGTGCCGGCGACACGCCCTACGCCCAGGCCAAGGCCCTCCAGGACTGGTTCCGCTCCGAGTTCGAGTACGACATCGACGTCGGCCCCGGGCACGGCGGCAACGCCATCGCCGCCTTCCTCGCCAACCGGCGGGGCTACTGCGAGCAGTTCGCCGGCACCTACGCGGCGATGGCCCGCACGCTCGGCCTGCCGGCTCGGGTGGCCGTCGGCTTCACCATGGGCCAGCGCACGACCGAGGGCTACACCGTCCGGGGCCGCAACGCCCACGCCTGGCCCGAGGTGTGGATCTCGGGCGCCGGCTGGGTCCCCTTCGAGCCCACCCCGGGCCGGGGCCAGCCCGGTGCCGAGCAGTACACCGACGTCCCGCCCCAGCAGGCCCCCGAGAACGACGTGCCCCTGGACGAGCCGGCGTCGACGACCGCGCCGGAGACCATCCCGGTCCCCTCGGGTCCGGCCCCCACCACCCTGCCGCGCGGCGAGGAGGGTCGGGTGACCACGCCGCTCTCCGACCAGGACGAGGGCGGGTGGCCCGGGTGGCTGGTCGCCGGTCTGGTGGTGCTCCTGGCCGGGGCCGTGCTGCTGGCGATCGACGTGGCCGTGATCGCCGCCGTCCGCCGCCGGCGGGCCCGCGGCCACGGCTCCGACGACACCGTCGCCGGCCGCATCCGGGGAGCCTGGGGCCACGCCCTGGCCGCCCTCCGCCTGGTCGGGGTGGCCCCGGTGCCGGCCGAGACGGCCCGGGAGTTCGCCCGCCGGGCCGGCGACGACCTCGGCGAGGCCGGCCCCGCCCTGGCCCGCCTGGCCGGCATGGTCACGGCCACGACCTGGGCGCCGACGGCTCTGCGGGCCGATCCCGCCCTCGGCGGCCAGGCCGACGACCTGGCCCACCAGGTCAGCACCAAGGTCCACACCGACGCCGGCTGGCGCCCCAGGGTGAGAGCCGCCCTCGACCCGAGGACCCTCCGTTCCCCCTGACGAACCCCGCAGTGAACCACGTCCGCGAGACGGGTGCGCTCCCCACGACCCGCGCTCCGCCCGGCGCAGCCGCTGGGGGTGTGGGGGCGCAGCCCCCACACGAAGAGCCGTGTGGCCGAGGAACGAGGCCTCCGGCTCTGGGAGGACCTTCAGCGCGGAGCGCAGCGGAGCCCGCCAAGTTCGAGGAAGAAACGAGCGAAGCGAGGCTTCTGACGAGAGAGCTACTCCTCGTTGCGGCGGAGGCGCTCGCGGGCTCGTTCGGTGGCGCCGCGGAAGCCCTCGCCCAGGCCCCGGTCGCGGAGCGACTGGGTCAGGTGCTCGATGCCGGCCCGGCCCATCCGGTTGAGGCAGCGCTCGAACCACAGGGCCGAGACCAACATGGTGGCGAAGCCGGCGAGGGCCACGGCGAAGCTGTGCTCCCAGGCCAGGGCGACGAGGAGGACGACGAGGCCGGCCACGAAGGTGACGGCGGACCAGCGCATCAGACGCAGCTGACGAGCGTGCACGCTGGGACGACCCATCTCACCGGCGAGATCGGGATCCTGCTCGTAGAACTGCTGCTCGATCTGCTGGAGGATCCGCTGTTCGTCTTCCGAGAGCGGCATGTCTGTCCCTTCACCCATCCCCACCGGTCGGCGGCGGCCTCGAGGAGTCCCACCACTCTCGCACAGCGGCAGGCCACCGACAACGCGCACGAGGCGTGCAACTGCCGCTGTCACCCGTCTGAACGAAGGACCTCAGCCCTCGTGGTCGGGACCCCACTGCTGGTCGCCCCGGCGGCGGACCGAGATGCCCGCCGGACCGGCCAGCGAGGCGGGCACGACGGCGTCGGCGCCGTAGCGCTCGCGGGCCCGATCGACGGCGTCGGTGGCGGCGGCCCAGGCGGCGTCGTCGGGGCCCGTGGGGTCCGCCGCGCCGGGGGTCTCGGCCAGGGCGTCGAGCAGGCTGAGCTGCACCCCGCCCCCGCCGGCGCCCGGCGCGACCAGGTTCGACACGCCGACGCCCAGCAGCCGGACGCCGGGGGCCACGTCCACCCTGGCCAGCAGCTCCTTGGCCACCCGGGCGACGGCGGGACCGGTGGCCACCGCCTCGGGCGGGGTGGCGCTGCGGGTGATGGTGCGGAAGTCGCCGAAGCGGACCTTGATGGTGACCGTCCGGGCCACCGACCCGTGACGCCGGAGCCGGGTGGCGACGGCGTCGGCCATGCGGACGGCCTCGGTGCGGAGCTCGTCGGGGTCGAACCGGTCGGTCGCGTAGGTCTCCTCGTGGCTGATCGACTTGAGCTCCTGGTCGGGGTCGACCGAGCGGGGATCGACGGCATGGGCCAGGTCGTGGAGGTGATGACCGTGGGCCTGGCCGACGGCGCTCTCCAGCGTGGCGAGCGGCATCTCGGCCAGATCGCCCACCGTCCGGACGCCGTAGCGCTCGAGCCGGGCGAGGGTGGCGGGGCCCACGCCCCAGAGGGCACCGACGGGCAGCGGGTGGAGGAAGGCCAGCTCGCCGCCGGGCTCGATCACCGACACGCCCGAGCCGAACACCGGGCCCCGGCGGGAGGGGCGGGGCTTGGCGGCGGTCGTCGCCAGCTTGGCCAGGAACTTCACCGGGGCGACGCCCACCGAGCAGGTCAGGCCCTCCTGCTCGAGGACCCGGCGGCGGAGGTCCCGGGCGATGGTGGGGCCGTCACCGGCGAGACGGCGGGCCCCGGTGACGTCGAGGAAGGCCTCGTCGAGCGACAGCGGCTCGACCAGCGGGGTGACGGAGCGGAAGATGTCGAGCACCCGCGCGCTGACCTCGGCGTAGTGGGCGTGGTCGCCGGGGAGGAACACGGCGTGGGGGCAGAGGCGCTGGGCCCGCGACGAGGGCATGGCCGAGAAGACGCCGTAGGACCGGGCCTCGTAGGACGCCGCCGCCACCACGCCCCGCGGGCCGTTCCCACCGACGACCACGGGCTGGCCCCGCAGCTCGGGGCGACGGAGCAGCTCGACCGACGCGAAGAACGCATCCATGTCGACGTGCAGGATCGTGCGGGTCACGGCGTCCAGGATCGCACCCGCAGGGCCCGACCGGGCGCCCGGGGAGCCGAGCCGTCAGGCGAGGCGACCCAGAAGCACAGTGTCCTGCTCTCCGAGGCCCGGCCGAGGAGATGTCCCCCGCGACCCGGCCCTATCAGTGCGCCTACTCCTCCTGGGAGCCGGGCTCGTTGTTGCACGGCGGCGGGACCTCGTCGCTGCAGGTGGGCAGGTCCTCGAACTCGTCGGGGTAGCCGGCGACGCCGTCACCGTCGAGGTCCTCGCACACGCTGATGTCGGGGGCGGTGGCGGCGCACTCGTCGCCGTCGGTGAGGTAGGTCCCCTCGCCGTCGCCGTCGGGGTCGATGCAGTCGGCCACGCCCTCCTCCAGCGAGCACGGGTCGCCGGGGGCCAGGTCGGTGCCGGTGTCGGGAGCCGTCGTGCTCTCGCCGCCGTCCTCCGGGCTGGAGCTGGTCGTCGGATCCGAGGACGGGGCCTCGGTGGTGGCGGGGCCGGTCTCGGTGGACTCCCCCGCCGTCGTCTCCGTGGTCGCCTCGCCCCCGGTGCTCTCGTCGCCGTCGTCGGAGCCGCACCCGGCGAGCACCAGGGCGGTGACCGCCACGAGGGCGACGATGGTCGACGATCGCCAGCGGGGGCGGGGGGTCGTCGTCGGGCCGGTCAGGGGGCGCACAGTCGCCGTACCTCCAGGTCGGGGGACGGGGCCGACCGTAGCCGGACCCGCCCCCGCGCCCCCTCGGGCCGGCCGGGGGGAGCCCCCCGGCCGGCCCCGTCAGCCGTCGTAGGGGTAGGGCAGGTTGCCCTCGGAATCCGTCATCCCGGCATAGCCGTCGCCGTCGAAGTCGGCGCAGAGGCTGGCGTCGGCGTACATGGCCAGGCACTCCTCGCCGCCCAGCAGGTAGACGCCCTCACCGTCACCATCGGCGTCGATGCAATCGGGCGAGCCCTCCTCCAGCGAGCACGGATCCCCCGACGCCAGGCCGTTGGAGTCGTCGCCCTCGGAGTCCGGGTAGCCGGCGTACCCGTCACCGTCGAGATCGGCGCACAGCGCCACATCCGGAGCCGAGGCCACGCAGTCGGCCCCACCCAGCAGGTACACGCCCTCACCATCGCCATCCGGGTCGATGCAGTCCGGCGAGCCCTCCTCCAGCGAGCACGGATCCCCCGGCGAGAGCCCGTCGGATCCGTCGGTCCCCTCCGAGTCCGGGTAGCCGGCGTACCCGTCACCATCGAGATCGGCGCACAGCGCCACATCCGGAGCCGAGGCCACGCAGTCGGCCCCACCCAGCAGGTACACGCCCTCACCATCGCCATCCGGGTCGATGCAATCGGGCGAGCCCTCCTCCAGCGAGCACGGATCCCCCGGCGAGAGCCCGTTGGAGTCGTCGGACCCCTCCGAGCCCTCGACGGGGTCGTTGGCCTCGTCGCCCTGGTCGCTCTCGTCGACCTCCACGCCCTCGTCGCCGTCGCCGACGTCCTCGGCGTCGGGGCCGCTCAGGGAGCCGCCGTCCTCGGGGGTCGAGGCGGCCGTGACGGTCGTGGCCTCGTCCGCCCCGGCAGCGAGCGTGGTCGACCCGGGAATCGGGTCGGACGTGTTGTCGTCGCCCCCGCACCCGGCGAGCACGATGGCGGCGGCGAAGGCCAGGGCCCCAGCCGCCCGCCGAGCCCGACGGGCCCGGACCGGATCTCCTGAGAACCACATCTGACCGATCATGCGCCCGAACCTCCGTGTCGTTGGTCCGGGCAACGTACCGACGGGCGGTCGTCCTGGGAACGGCTGAGGCGGTGGGTCACCCACCCGTTCAGAGGGTGGGTGGGGTCCCCTGGGCGGGCGTCTCGGACAGGC
The DNA here is from genome assembly GCA_036009685.1 of Iamia sp. Taxonomy (GTDB): domain Bacteria; phylum Actinomycetota; class Acidimicrobiia; order Acidimicrobiales; family Iamiaceae; genus Iamia. Next base: position 5,168 of record DASYLG010000067.1, read on the forward strand.
GCACGACCTCGATGCGGCGGCCGCCGCCCAGCGCCCCGGTGACGCGATAGGACCAGGCCGCGCCCACCGCCGAGCCGCCCAACCAGCTGCAGAGCGGCTCGCGCACCCACTGCGGCGAGCCGCTGACGAGGGCCGTGCACTCGTCGGGGCTGACGAAGCGGGCGTCGACCACGATGCCGTCGGGGTCGTCGAGGCGGAGCTCGCCGGCGACCACCTCGGCCACGTGGGCCTCCACCGTGAGGTGCCAGCCCATGTCGGGGGCGTCGGCCTCGATGCGGTACGCCGGACCGGACCAGGCGCCGATGCGCAGGCCCGTCTCCTCCTCGACCTCACGGGTGAGACCGGCCAGCAGGCCCTCGCCGGCATCGATCACGCCCCCGGGCGGTGACCAGTCGAGCCGGCCGTCGCGGCGGCGGTTCTGGACGAGCAGCACGGCCCCGTCCGAGACCACGAGGCCGCCGCCGACGAGCCAGCGCCGGGGCTCGGGCTGCTCCGGAGGTCGGCCCCGGTCGTGCTCGGCCACCGCGCCTCCTAGGCCATCGTGGAGAGGTCGAACCCGAGACCGGCGTCGAGGCCGTCCCACCAGCGCCGCTCGGTGCCGAACGGGTCCTCGACCACCTCGATGCGATCGGCGGCCAGCCACATCGTCGCCCGGGCGCCGGGCTCGTAGCCGGGCCAGGCCGGGCCGTCGCCGGGTCGCGGGTCGGCGGCGCCGCCGGCGAAGGCGGCCCAGGCGTCGGCCATGCGGCGGGCCAGGGCTCGCCGCTCGGCGTGGATCTCGCCCACCATGATCTCGGTGCCCGGAGCATCGACGTTGTCCCAGCTGAAGGGCAGGTCGAGGGCGTGGCACGAGCCCAGCAGGCCGTCGAAGGCGTCGCTGCGCTCGGCGAAGAGGTACATGTGGGCCTCACCCCCGCGGGCGCCGACGGCCTCGGCCAGGCGGATGGCGGGGATGCGGAAGACCAGGTCGGTCAGCAGGGCCAGCCAGCGGTCGACCGGGCTCGACCCCTGCATGCGCTGCTCGTAGGCGGCGAGGAGGCTGCCGGGCGGGCGGCCCATCAGGCCCTCGTAGGCCGCGGCCCGGGCCACCAGCCCCTCGTCGTCGATCTGGCCGAGCGACGGGGTGAGGAGCGGGAACAGCTTCATCTCCTCGAGCGTGGTCCCGACCAGCAGGGCGATGCCGTCGGCGGACCCGTCCCGGATCGCCTCCAGTGGCACGCGGGGCACGGCCTCGGAGCCCAGGACGGGCTGCCAGGGCAGGCCCACGTCGCCGGCATCGCCTTCCCGGCCGACGGTGCCCTGGGCGGCGAGCAGCTGGTCGAGCGGCAGGGCCCGCAGGCCGTCGAGGTCGCCCGGCTCGAGGCCGGTCGCGGCCCAGAGCTTGGTGGCGACGTCGGCCGCCGTCTCCGGCGCCTGGACGTTCTGGGCCGCGCCGCTCTGGAGGATGGCCCGGTGGAAGAGGCCGTCGGCGGCCTCGCAGGCGAGGAGGGCACCGATGCTCATGGCGCCGGCCGACTCGCCGAACACGGTGACCCGGTCCGGGTCGCCACCAAAGGCGGCCACCGCATCACGGACCCAGCGCAGGCCGTGGACCTGGTCGAGCAGACCGAAGCAGCCGCTCCCGGGCACCCCGGGCAGGTCGAGGTAGCCGAGGGCGCCCAGGCGGTAGCCGAGGGCGACGACGACGACGCCCCGCCGGGCCAGGGCCGAGCCGTCGTACCAGCTCATCGAGGCGGTGCCGGTCTCGAAGCCGCCGCCGTGGAGCCAGACCATCACCGACGCCGACCCCTCGAGGTCCGGGCTGAAGACGTTGGCCCGCAGGCAGTCCTCGCCGTAGGTGAGCCCCTCGACGCCGAGGGAGGCCTCGAGGATCGACGGGTTCTGGGGGGCCGCCGGGCCGGGGGCCACGCACGTCAGCGGTTCGGTCCACGGCTCCGGGTCGACCGGCGGGGTGAAGCGCTTCGCCCCCTCCGTCGATGCCGCGAACGGGACGCCGCGGAAGACGTGGACGCCGTCGGCCACCGTGCCGGCCACGGGCCCGTAGGGGGTCGGGACGGTCGTCGTCGTGGTCGGATCGGTCTCGGTGGTGGTCATCGCTGCTCCGCGCAAGGTCGGCCCCGGCTCCTTGTCGGGCGCAACCCTAGGAGGCGGCCCGGGTCCCCAGGCCACGCCGCCGGTTCAGCACCCGGTCGCGCAGGCCCCACCAGGCGACGAGGCGCAGCCCCTCGCCCACGATGCTGAGGGACATCTTCGACGTGCCCCGGACCCGGTCGCGGAAGGTGATGGGGACCTCGACGACCCGGTGCCCGTTGCGGATCAGGGAGTAGACCATCTCGATCTGGAAGCCGTAGCCGTAGCTGGTGATGGCGGCCAGGTCGAGGCTGCGCAGGGCCTCGGCGGTGTAGGCCCGGAACCCGGCGGTGGCGTCCTTGACCTTGATGCCCAGGGCGGCCGACACGTAGAGGTTGCCGGCCCGCGAGAGCGCCAGGCGGCGACGGGGCCACCCGGGCACGGCCCCACCGGGGACGTAGCGGCTCCCGATGGCCAGGTCGGCGCCGTCGGTGACGGCGGCCAGCAGGTCGGGCAGGGACTCGGGGTCGTGGGACAGGTCGGCGTCCATCTCGACCAGGACGGTGAAGCCCCGCTCGAGACCCCATGCGAAGCCGGCGCGGTACGCGGGCCCCAGCCCGCCCTTCTCGGCCCGGCGCAGGACGTCGACCAGCCCGTGCTCCTCGCCGGCCGCCTCGGCCAGGTCGGCGGTGCCGTCGGGGCTGTTGTCATCGACGACCAGGACGTGGGCGTCGGGCACGGCGGCGCGGACCCGACCGATGACGTCGGCGATGTTCTCCGCCTCGTCGTAGGTCGGGATGATCACCAGCACGGGCACGGCGGGCAACTCTAGGAGCCGAGCCGTCGGGCGAAGCGACCCACCCGTTCCGTTCTGTCAACCGGCGTGCACCTCAGCGGGGCATGGGGGTTGACAGAACGCGGTCGGAGCGGGGGCTCCGGCTGCGTCGCTGGCGGGTGCCACCGCTACCGTCGGGCGGGCATGCCCGCCGTCTCCGCGACCCCTCCTGCCCGGCCGTCCGGGGCGCCCCCGCTGCCCTCGGCCGCGCCCTCCACCGGGGCCCGGGCCCTGGCGGTGCTGGCGATCGTGGTGGCCGGCATCTGCGGCGGCCTGATCGGCTACGGCATCGTCGATCTCCAGGCCTCGGCCGACGCCGCCGAGGGCGCCGAGACAGGGGGCGGCACGGGCCCGGTGGTGGGCGGCGTGATCGGCGCCGTCATCGCCGCCGTGGGCGTGGCCGTCGTCGCCGTCCTGGTCCTGCGGGCCATGACCGAGTGGAAGACGATCGAGGAGCGGGCCCGGGCCGAGGGCCGCGAGCCGCCACCGTCCCGCAACGTCAGCGGCCGCCGGACGTGAGGTGAGCCCGCCCACCCCGGCCGCCCTGCGCGACCTCGGCCTGCGGGTGGCGACCGAGGCCGCAGCCCGCGTCGGGGCCCGCGCCGGCGCCCGTGACCTGCGGATCACCACCAAGTCCACGATCACCGATCCCGTCACCGAGGTCGACCAGGAGGTCGAGGCCCTCGTCGTCGCCTCGCTGCTCGCCGTCCGCCCCGACGACGGCCTGCTCGGCGAGGAGGGCGCCGATCGACCCGGCACCTCGGGCGTCCGCTGGATCATCGATCCGATCGACGGCACCGTGAACTTCATGTACGGCATCCCCGGGTGCAACGTCTCCGTCGCCGCCGAGGTCGACGGCGTGGTCGTGGCCGGCGTGGTGGTCGACCCGCTCCACGGCGACACCTTCGCCGCCGCCCGGGGCGAGGGCGCCACGCGCAACGGCCACCCCATCGCCTGCACCGGTGTCGCCGACCTGGGCCTCGCCCTGGTCGGCACCGGCTTCGGCTACGACCCGGTCGAGCGGACCCGCCAGGCCGCCGTCCTCGCCCACGTCCTGCCCCGCGTCCGGGACATCCGCCGGGTGGGCGCCGCCGCCATCGACCTGTGCTGGGTCGCCTGCGGCCGACTCGACGGCTACTACGAGCGCAACCTCAAGGCGTGGGACTGGGCGGCCGGCGCCCTGGTGGCGACAGAGGCCGGCGCGACCGTCGGCACTCTCGGTGACCGCCCCCTCCCCGACGCCCTCCCCCAGGCCACCATCGTCGCCTCGGGACCGGCCCTGTTCGCACCGCTGCGCCGCCTCCTGGAGGATGCCGGCGAGCAGCCCTAGGGGTGGTCGCCCCCCATGCACGACGTGACCCACCCCCATGAGGCACGATGCAGGGGTGGCGACCCGCATCCTGACGGTCGAAGACGACGAGCGCATCCGCACCGCGGTGAAGCTCGCCCTGGAGGACGAGGGCTGGAAGGTCGACGAGGCCGAGACCGGTGAGGACGCCCTCGAGCGCTTCTCCCAGTCGCCCACCGACGTCGTGCTGATCGACATCATGTTGCCCGGCGTCGACGGCTTCGAGGTGTGCCGGTCGATCCGCCGCATGAGCGACGTGCCCATCATCATGGTCACGGCCCGCGACGACACCCACGACATCGTCGCCGGGCTCGAGGCCGGGGCCGACGACTACCTGACCAAGCCGTTCCAGCCCAAGGAGCTCTCGGCCCGCATCCGGGCCCTCCTCCGCCGGGTGCGCACCACCGACTCGGGCGCCACCCACCTGCGCTTCGGCGACCTCGAGATCGTGCCCGAGGAGGGCGTCGTGCGCCGCGGCGGCGACGAGGTCCACCTCACCAAGACCGAGTTCCGCCTGCTCCTCGAGCTGGCCAACAGCCCCGGCCGGGTCCTGTCCCGCGAGGTGCTGCTCGAGCGGGTGTGGGGCCACGGCTACTTCGCCGACGGTCGCCTGGTCGACGTCCACGTCCGGCGTCTGCGCACCAAGGTCGAGGCCGACGCGGCCAACCCCCGGCACGTGGTCACCGTGCGGGGCCTGGGCTACAAGCTCCAGACCTAGGCCCGTCCCCACCCGATGAGCCGACGGATCCGTCGCCTGGGACCCGCCCTGCCCGCCCGGCTGGGCCTGCGGGCGCGCATCACCTTCGCCTTCGCCGCCACCACCGCGGTGCTGTCGGCCCTGATGGCCGGCACGACGTGGGGCCTCACCCGCGAGAACCTGATCAACCAGCGCGAGGCGACCGCCACCCGCCAGATCCGCGACGACGCTCGCGACGTCGACGATGCGGTCGCCGGGGACGCCGATCCCGAGGATCTCACCATCGTCCTGACCGGGCTCAACACCCCCAACAGCTCGCGCACGATCCTCGAGGTCGAGGGCGACGCCCCCCTGGCCAACGTGCCCACCTACGGCAGCGACGTCATCCCCGACGCCCTGCGCCGGTCGGTCCAGGGCGGTGAGGCCGCCCGCATGCTGGTGACCATCAACGGGGAGCCGGAGCTCGTCCTCGGCGTGCCCATCGACGACGGGGCGGCCGCCTTCTACGAGGTGGTGTCGTTCACCGAGCTCGAGGACACCCTCCGCTCGCTGGCCGTCTCGCTGTTCGGGGCCTCGGTGGTCACCACGCTCGTCGGTGGCACCCTGGGCTACTGGCTCAGCCGCCGGACGCTGCGCCCGCTGGCCAACGTGGGCCTGGCCGCCGAGGCCATCGCCGGCGGCCGTCTCGACACCCGCCTCGAGGGCACCGACGACCCCGACCTCAACGTCCTCGTCTCGTCGTTCAACCACATGGCCCAGGCCCTGGAGGAGCGCATCGACCGCGACGGCCGCTTCGCCTCCGACGTGAGCCACGAGCTGCGCAGCCCGCTGATGACGCTGGCGGCCTCGGTGTCGGTCCTCGCCTCCCGCCGCGAGGAGATGCCCGACGACCCGTCGCGCTCGGCCCTCGACCTGATGGAGGCCGACGTCGCCCGCTTCCAGCAGCTCGTCGACGACCTGCTCGAGATCTCCCGGTTCGACGCCGGCGTCGCCCGCCTGTCGCTCGAGGAGGTGCGCCTGCCGGAGCTCGTGCGCCAGGCCGTCATGCAGCACCGCAGCGACGACCCGCCCACGGTCGAGATCGACGCCGACCTGGCCGGCATGGTCGTCCGGGCCGACAAGCGGCGCCTGGTCCGCATCCTGGACAACCTGCTGGGCAACGCCGACGCCTACGGGGGCGGGGCCTGCCGGGTGGCGGTGGAGTCGGCCGGCGACAGCGTCCTGATCGCCGTCGAGGACGGGGGTCCGGGCGTGCCCGAGGAGGACCGCGACCGCATCTTCGACCGCTTCTCCCGCGGGGCCGGCGCCGGGCGGCGGGGCAGCTCGGGCGACGGTGTCGGCCTCGGCCTGGCCCTGGTGGCCGAGCACGCCCGCCTCCACGGCGGCCGCACCTGGGTCGAGGGCCGCCCCGACGGCGAGTCCGGCGCCCGCTTCGTCGTCCAGCTCCCGGTGGCCCGGGCATGAGCCGCCGCCGCCGACGCACCGTCCTCGTCCTGCTCGGCGTCGTCTTGCCCCTGGCGGCCTGTGGGATCCCGACCGACGACGAGCCCCGCCCCCTGGCCGACGTGACCGCCTCGACGGAGGCGCCCACGGTGCCGGAGGACGCCGACGCCACCGCCGCGGTGTACCTGGTGCGGGACACCAACCGCCTCGAGGCCGTCCCCCGGGGCTTGACCAGCGCCAAGTCGCCGGAGACGGTGGTCGAGGCCCTGCTGGCGCAGCCGTCCGACGAGGAGCTGGAGGCGGGGCGGTCGACCAGCATCCCGCTCGGCACGACCGCCATCGAGGTCACCCAGGACGGCGATCTCGTCGCCGTCGACCTGAGCGACGAGTGGGAGACCCTGGTCCAGCCGGGCGCCCTCCTGGCCTACGCCCAGGTGGTGCTGACGCTGACCGACCTCAACGGCATCGAGCGGGTGCGCTTCCTCGTCGGGGGCAAGGCCGTCAAGGCCCCCACGATCAACCAGGGCGACCTCGACACGGTCACGGCCCAGGACTACGCCGGCCTCGACCCGGGCTGAGCGCGCCTCGGCGCCGTCAGGCGAAGAAGATCTTGCCCACGTCGTGGATGTCGGGGGCCACGACCTTGGGCTCGGCCACGGCCTCGGCCAGCGGCACCCGGATGATGCGCCCGGCCCGGATGGCGACCATGGTTCCCCACTCCTCGTCGGCGGCCGCCTCCGCCGCGGCCACGCCGAAGCGGGTCGCCAGCACCCGATCGGCCGGGGTGGGCGTGCCGCCCCGCTGGAGGTAGCCCAGGACCACGACCTTGGTCTCGAACCCGGTGCGGGCCTCGATCTCGGGCTGGAGCAGGTGGGCGATGCCCCCGAGCCGTTGGTGACCGAACTCGTCGACGCCCGGCTCGGGCAGGGCGAACGAGCCCTCGACCGGGACCGCCCCCTCGGCGACCACGACGATCGAGGCGAAGCGGCCCGACTCGTGCCGGCGGACCAGGGCGGCGCACACCTCGTCGAGGTCGAAGGGCTCCTCGGGCACCAGGATCATCGAGGCCCCACCGGCGATCCCGCTCCACGTGGCGATGTGGCCGACGTGGCGACCCATCACCTCGACGAGCATCACCCGGTCGTGGGACTCGGCGGTGGTGTGGAGCCGGTCGATGGCCTCGGTCGCGGTGGTGACGGCGGTGTCGAAGCCAAAGGTGACCTCGGTGCAGCCCAGGTCGTTGTCGATCGTCTTGGGCACGCCGATGGCGTTGACGCCGTCGACCTGGAGGTCGCGCGCCGCCCCCAGACTGCCGTTGCCGCCGATGACGACGAGACCGTCGAGGCCCCGCTTCGACATCGTGCGGCGGACCATCTCGAGCCCACCCTCGACGGCGTAGGGCTGGTGGCGGCTGGTGCCCAGGATCGTGCCGCCCCGCGGGAGGATCCCCCGGCAGCGGTCGACGGTGAGGACCTCGTAGCGATCCTCCATCAGCCCCATGTAGCCGTCGCGGAAGCCGATGATGGTGCCGTCGAGGTCGCGCTCGACCTTGCGGACCACGGCCCGGATCACGGCGTTCAGACCGGGGCAGTCGCCCCCGCTCGTGAGCACGCCGAGTCGCATCGGACCACGTTACCGGTGCCCCGATGGGCCCGGCACCGGCCCGGCCTCGCCTACGGTCCGGGCTCATGGCAGTCGTCATCGCCCTCGACGCCGGCACCACCGGTGTCCGCGCCTTCGCCGTCGACGAGACCGGGACGCCCGTCGGCTTCCGGTACCAGGAGCTCACCCAGCACTTCCCCCGGCCGGGGTGGGTCGAGCACGACGCCTCCGAGATCTGGTCGGCGATGGTGGCGGTCACCAGCCGGCTCATCACCGACCTGCAGCAGCCCGTCGCCGCCCTCGGCATCACCGACCAGCGCGAGACGGTGGTGGCCTGGGACCGGCGGACGGGTCGCCCGCACCACCGCGCCATCGTCTGGCAGGACCGCCGCACCGCCGCCCGCTGCGACGAGCTGCGCGAGCAGGGTGCCCTCGACACGGTGCGCCCGGCCACCGGCCTGGTGCTCGATCCGTACTTCTCGGCCAGCAAGGTCGAGTGGCTCCTCACCGAGGGCGGCGTGCCGGTCGGGCCCGACCTGTGCATCGGCACCATCGACTCCTGGCTGCTCTGGAACCTGACCGGGGGGAACGTCTTCGCCACCGAGCCGTCGAACGCCAGCCGCACGATGCTCTACGACATCCGCACGCGGGCCTGGTCCGACGAGCTGGGCGAGCTGTTCTCGGTCCCCCGCTCGGCCCTGCCCGAGGTCCGGCCCTCGTCCGGGCGCTTCGGCCTCACCGTGGGCGCCACCGGCCTGCCCGCCGGCATCCCCATCAGCGGCATCGCCGGCGACCAGCAGGCGGCCCTCTTCGGCCAGGCCTGCTTCGCCCCCGGGATGACGAAGAACACCTACGGCACCGGCTCGTTCGTCCTGATGAACGTCGGCCCCGAGTGCCCCGAGCCGGTCGAGGGCCTCCTGACCACGGTGGCCTGGACGCTCGGCGGCGAGACGACCTACGCCCTCGAGGGCGCCATCTTCTC
>DASYLG010000068.1:0-9887 GCA_036009685.1 Iamia sp.
GGGCCTTCCTCGACATCCTCCGGCGCGACACCGACGCCGCCGGTCGCGCCTACTGGATCGATCGTCTCGACGAGGGCCTGGTGCTGCGCCGGCTGCGGGCCAACCTCTACGGCTCGAACGAGTACTACGCCGACGCCGGCAACACCGCGCCGCAGTACGTCGCCAAGGCCTACCGCGACATCCTCGGCCGTACCGCGGGCCAGTCGGAGATCGACTACTGGGTGGCGCAGATCGAGGACGTCGGCCTCACCAAGGGCACCGTCGCCGACCGCTTCCTCAACACCGAGGAGGCGCGCACCGTCGTGATCCGGGACCTGTTCCTCCGCTGGGCCGACCGGGAGCCGACCACCCCCGAGATCGACTCGTGGAACACCCAGCTGGGCTCGTCGACCACCGACGGCGAGGTGGCCCTGATCCGCTTCCTCGCCGCCAGCACCGCCTACTACTCCCGCCCCGACGCGTAGCCCGGCTCCGTCCGGCTAGACGGTGCGGCGCCCCTCGAGGGCCCGGCCCAGGGTGAGCTCGTCGGCGTACTCGAGGTCGCCGCCGACGGGGACGCCGCTGGCGATCCGGGTCACCTTCAGCGGCAGGTCGTGGAGCATCTTGGCCAGGTACATGGCCGTGGCCTCGCCCTCGACGTTGGGGTTGGTGCAGAGGATCACCTCGGCGATGTCCTCCCCCCCGATCCGGACGAACAGCTCCTTCATCCGGAGCTGGTCGGCGCCGATGCCCTCCAGCGGGTTCAGGGCGCCGCCGAGGACGTGGTACCGGCCCTTGTACTCGTGCGTCTTCTCCACGGCGACGACATCGCGGGGCTCCTCGACCACGCAGATCAGGCTGGCGTCACGCCGGTCGTCGTTGCAGATGTCGCACCGCGGGGCCGAGGCCACGTTGAAGCACTGCTCGCACCACGAGACCTTGTCCTTGGCCTCCCGGATCGCCCCGGCCAGCTTCAGGGCGTCGTCCCGCGGCAGCTGGAGCAGGTGGAAGGCGATGCGCTGGGCCGACTTGGGCCCGATCCCCGGCAGCTTCCCCAGCTCGTCGACCAGATCCTGCACCGGCCCGGTGTACACAGCCACGTCAGGGCCCCCACCCGGCACCGGCGACGAGACGTGCAGAGGCGACCCGCTCGCGGCCCGGCGCAGCCGCTGGGGGTCTGGGGGTCCCCCCCAGACGAAGAGCCGTGGCGGCGAGGAACGAGCCGTCCGGGTCTGGGAAGGTCTTCGGCGCGAGCGGAGCGAGCACGATCAGTTCGAGGAACGGAGTGAGCGCCAGCGAACGGGTGACGAGACTCATCCGAGCAGGTCGCCGAGATCTCCCATGGCGCCGGCCTGGAGCTCTTGGATGCGGGCGGTGGCGTCGCGGAGGGCGGCGAGGACGAGGTCCTCGAGCATGGTGACGTCGTCGGGGTCGACGGCGCCGGGGTCGATGTGGACCGACTGGAACTCGCCGGTGCCGGTGACGGTGACCTTGACCGCGCCCCCGCCGGCGACACCTTCGAGGACGGTGGTCGCCGCCGCGGCCTGGGCCTCGGCCATCTGCTGTTGCATCTGGCTGGCCTGCTCCATGAGGCTGCCCAGGTCGAGGCCACCCCCGCCCAGCAGGTTGCCCAGGTCGAAGGGATCGTCGTCGGTGTCCTCGTCGAGCGGCCCGACGGCGACGCCGTCGGCGCCGACCAACTGGGCCGGGATGCTGGGGCCCGACGCGGTCGGACCGTCCTCGTCGTCGGTCTCGTCGGTCTCGTCGGTCTCGTCGGTCTCGTCGTTCGGGGGCGGGGTGTCGGTCATGGTGTCCTCCGGGATGCGGTCAGGGGTCGACGATCTGGGCGCCGGGGAAGGCCTCGGTCACCCGGTCCACGCCGGTGACCTGCTGGGCCGGGGCGTCGACCAGATCGGTCGGATCGATGGTCTCCTCGTCGGCCGGGCGCGGGGCCGGGCCGGGCCCGCCGCTGGCGCGGGGGCCGCCGCCGTCGCCGTCGTCGCCTCCGACCACGAGCACAAGCTTGATGGCCCGGCCGGCCGCCTTGGCCAGGGCGTCCTCGACCTCGGCCCGCTTCTCCTGGCAGCGATCGAGGTGCGCCTGGTTGGGCAGGCCGATGGTGAGCGTGTCGCCCTCGACCCCGACGACCTGGCCCAGCTTGTACAGCGCCTTGGTCATGCCGCGGAGCCCGTCGGGCACCACCCGCTCGGTCCACAGGGTGGCCAGGTCGTCCGTCGCCTCCGGGGCCGCGCTCGGGGCGGCGGCCGTCGGCGGCGGGGCGGGCGCCGGCTCTGCCGCCGGCTCGGGAACGGGCGCGGGCTCGGGAAGGGGCGCGGGCTCGGGCTCGGGCTCGGCGGCCACGGCGGGGGCGGGGTCGGGTGCGGCGGGGGGATCGGCCGGGGCCGCCTCCCGGGTGGCTCGAGACGGTGGGGGCGGCGGTGGGGGTGCGGGCGCGCTCGTCGAGGGCTTCGGTGCCGGCGCGGACCGGCCCCCCGATCGCGGCGGGGCCGCGGCCCGGGCCGCGGCTCGGCCGCTGAGCCTCTCGTCGGGGGGGCTGGGGTCCGCCGCCTCCACCGCGGCGGGAGCCGGCGCCGGGGTGGCCGGGGGCGTCTCCACGGGAGCCGCCGCGGGAGCGGGAGCAGGCGCAGGGGCCACGGGGGCACCGGCGGCCAGACCGGCCAGACCGGCCTCGACCCGCTCGATCCGGTCGACCAGCTCGTCGAGACCGGTGGTGCCCTCGCCCCCCGATGCGGTGGGCGTCGAGCGGGTGATGCGGACCAGCGCCACCTCGAGGGGGATGCGGGGGTCCGGCGCCTGACGCATGGCCAGCAGGGCCTCGCCGACCTCCTCCAGGGCCCGGGTGACGGTGCGGTCCGTGATCCGGCCGGCCCAGCCCTCGACCCGGACCCGGGCGGCGTCGGAGAGGTGGCCCAGCGGACCGCCCATGCGGAACAGGAAGACATCGCGGAGGTGGGCCAGCAGGGCCTCGCCCAGGATCCGGGGGTCGCGGCCGGCGATGGTGGCGGTGGCGACCGCCGTCAGGGCGGCGGCGGTGTCGACGGCGACGACCGCCTCGGCCAGGGCGTCGGCGTGGTCGCCGTCGACGTTGACGCCGCCCGCAGCCGCCTGGTCGAGATACGACAGGGTGTCGCGCGCGGATCCGCCACCGGCCCGGAGGACGTGCTCGACCGAGGCATCGTCGACGTCGAGCCCGGCGTCGGCGATCACCCAGCGGACGTGGTCGGCCAGCTCGTCGGCCGGCAGCAGGTGGAACTCGAAGTGCTGGGTCCGGCTCCGGATGGTCGGGAGGACCTTCTGCGGGTCGGTGGTGGCCAGCACGAACACCACGTGGTCGGGCGGCTCCTCCAGGGTCTTGAGGAGGGCGTTGGAGGCCCCCGCCGAGAGCATGTGGACCTCGTCGAGGATGTACACCTTGGTGCGGCCGGGGCTGCCCAGGGCGACCCGCTCGATCAGGGCCCGGACGTCCTCCACCTTGTTGTTGCTGGCGGCGTCGAGCTCCTGCAGGTCGTAGGACGTGCCCGCCTGCATGGCCACGCACGAGGCGCAGACGCCGCAGGGCTCGCCGTCGTGCAGGTCCTCGCAGTTGAGGGCCTTGGCCAAGATGCGCGCCGTCGAGGTCTTGCCCGTGCCCCGGGGGCCGCTGAAGAGGTAGGCGTGGCCGACCCGGTCCTCGGCCACGGCCGATCGCAGGGCGCCGACCACCGTGTCCTGGCCGCGGACCTCGGAGAACCGCTGGGGGCGGTAGCGGCGGTAGAGCGACTGGTGGGCCATCGGCGGCGACTCTACCGAGCGTCCGCCACCGCCGGTCCCGGTGCGCGGCGGGCGACGGCGGACATCGAGCCCACCATGCGCTTGGACAGGCGGCGCACCGGTTGCTCGACCAGCACGTAGCTCAGGACCGCCATCATCAGCGACAGGGCGAGGGTCCCGAGCAGGGCCGGGATGTGCGCCGAGGTCCGCCCCTGGATGGCGAAGCGCCGGGCGAGGAGACCCAGCACGGGCATGTGCCACAGGTAGATCCCGTACGAGAGCTCGCCCAGCCAGCGGAGGGGCGCGCTGCCCAGGAAGCGGTGGTATGCGGACGTCCCCCGCCGGTCGAGCACCGCCGGGAGGACCAGCACGAGGCTGAAGGCGATCGACAGGAACGTGTACCAGTCGGCGCCCTTGGCCGGCGCCACGCCGACCAGCCCGAGCGGGAGGTCGAGCAGGGTGACGAGCCAGTAGAGGCCGAAGGCCAGGAGCACGCACAGCCACGGTCGCCGGGCCAGGTCGACGATGGCCGCCGGCGGGCGGCCCCGGTTGAGGGCGTAGGCGCCGGCGCAGCCCACGATCAGCGAGGTGACCACCAGGGGCGTGGAGGCGGCCACGGCGGCGGCGAACGATCCCTCGTCGTCGCTCACCAGGCGACTGGCGATCGACACGCCCACCAGGACGACCGGTGCCAGGCACAGCACCAGGCCCTGGACCCGACGGCGGGCGGCGACGCTGCGACCGGGCCCCGCCACCAGGTACATCGCCCCGACCACCAGCGGCCCCACCACGTAGAAGACCATCTCCACGGCGAGCGTCCAGGCCACGAAGAGGCCTCGGGGGAACATCCCGTCGCGCAGGACGTAGGCGAGGCTCAGCATCAGCGGCCACTCGCCGGCGTCGAACCGGTCGACCTCGAACACGAGGACGGCCGCCACCAGGATGAACCAGTACGTGGGGTACACCCGCAGCGCCCGCTGGGCCACGAAGCGGAGCACGGACGGCCGGGGCCGGCCCTCCTGATGGGCCCGCAGCAGCGGCCCGAGGACGAGGAACCCCGACAGCAGGAAGAAGAGGACGACGGCCGTGAGACCGGTGGGCGTCAGCCAGACGGCGAGCCAGCCCGGCTGCGACGACAGCGTGGTGAGGGCGGCCACGTGCGAGGCGGCCACGGCCAGCGCCGCCAATCCGCGCAACCCGTGCAGAGCGGGCATCGACTGGCGGGGCGGGGCGGGCAGCACCCACGCGCTCGCCCGGCTCGCCTCGGCCTCGGTGCTCGTCACGGCCACCCGATCCCTCGTCGCCGGCCCCACCGCGACCCGGTGAGAAGGACCCGCCCCCGCAGGTGGCGGCCAGGCGACCTGCGGCGCACCTGGCAGTCCGCTGAGAGCTGCTGCCTTCCGGCCCTGACTCGGTTCACGGCGCCTGGTCGCACAGGACCCGGCCGCCCCTGCGGGGGCGGGAGACGGGCCAACCTAGCGGCTGCATCGGCCTTCGTCACCGCCGGGCCTCCCGCCTACGATGAGCGACCGCCCCGTTCGCGGGGACCAGGAGGGTTGCGAGAGCGGCCGAATCGGCACGCTTGGAAAGCGTGTGTGGGGCAACCCACCGTGGGTTCGAATCCCACACCCTCCGCCACCCGCCGCCCGGCGGCGGTCGTCGCCTGGTGCCGTGGCCCGTGACACCACCCCCGAGGCGCAGGCGGTGCAGGACGCGGTCATGCGATCGATGGGCGGGCCCCGGCGCATCGAGCTGGTCGTCGAGATGTCGGCCGCGGCCGAGGCGCTCACCCGGGCCGGGATCCGCGCCCGCCATCCCGGCTACACCGAGGCCCAGGTCCGTCTCACGGCATGGCGCCTCCGCTGGGGCGACGACCTCTACCGCGCCGCCCTGCCCGACGCCCCCCTCCTCCCCGCGTGAGCGAGGTCTCCGACCCCGCGTCGGGTGACGCTCTCTGCCCGGCGACATTCCCGTGACCCCGAACCGGGCGCAGCACCGAGCGCCGCAGGCCTCCGGTGCGGAGCCGGGTTCGGTCTCGACCCCTGCGACCCGCCTCTGCCGGCGCGTCCCCGCGTGCGCCTGCCCGACGAAGGCTGAGGTCCACCCAACGGGGCCCCCGGCCCGGACGGCGGCGGAAGCCGTGGGCCAACTGCCGACCCAGGATCGACCAGCCTCCCGGCGAACTGGGCGGAGCACGCCGGCCCGCCCGAAGGGCCCCTCCCGTGCGCAGCCGAGTTCGTCGGCGGCGTGAGCACGACGGCAGACGCAACGCGCGACCAGGTCGAGCAAAGGCCGATCCCACTCGAGACGTGACCCGAAGGCAGCCCGGCGGAGTGGGCAGGGTGTGCAGGGTTTGGTGCAGCAGGGGTGCGAGATGACCCAGGACTGACGGGGACGGTGAACGCTCCGTTCCGAGATCGCCGGGGAGGGTGCACACCTTGACGATCCGGTCTACTGTGCCCCCCGGCACGTGCGCCCGGCGGTAGCAGTGCCCGTCATCCCCCACCCCCAAACGCCTTCCGGAGGCATCCATGAGGAGTCGTGCGCTCCACCTCGCCGTCGCGGCCGTCGCCGCGGCCGCTCTCGTCCTGGTCGGTGCATCGCCGCCGTCGGGGGCGCAGGACGCCCCCCGGCCCGGTGCCGACCGGTTCACCGCGACACCCCTCGAGGCGGCGTCGCGCACGGAGGGCGCCAAGGCCCCGACCAGCCGGGTCGCCGCCAGCGACCCCGAGCTGATCGCCCGCACCGACACCACGCCGGTCCCCGTCGTCATCAAGCTCGACTACGACTCGATCGCCACCTACCAGGGCGGACGTGACGGCCTGGCCGCCACCAGCCCCGGCGTCACCGGCCGGGACCTCACCGACGCCACCGCGACCCAGAGCCCCTACGCCCGTGAGGTCGCCCGCCAGGAGGCCTCGATCACGGCGGCCATCACCCGGGCCGTGCCCGAGGCCCGGATCGGCCGCAGCTTCCGCGTCGTCTACGGCGGCGTGGCCGCCGTCGTGCCCGCCAACCGGGCCAAGGACCTCCTCTCGGTCCCCGGCGTGGTCGCCGTCCAGGAGGACGCCCTCAACCAGCCGCTCACCGACTCGAGCACCGACTTCATCGATGCCCCTCCGGTCTGGGCGCAGGTCGGTGGGCAGGCCACGGCCGGAGAGGGCGTCCTGTACGGCTCGCTCGACTCCGGCGTCTGGCCCGAGCACCCCTCGTTCGCCGCCAACCCCGACCTGCCCGCCACGCCGCCCACCCGGCCCGACGGCCGGGCCCTCGAGTGCGACTTCGGCGACAACCCCCTCACCGAGGTCGTGGACGAGTACGACTGCAACAACAAGCTCGTCGGCGGCAGCGCCTTCATCGACACCTACAACCTCCTGAACCCCGACGATCCCGAGACCGACGAGAACGAGGGCGAGATCTACCCCGACTCGGCCCGTGATTCGAACGGCCACGGCACCCACACCGCCACCACCTCCGCCGGTGGCGTGGTCGACGAAGCCCCCGTGTTCGGCGTCGACCGGGGCCCGATCTCCGGCGTCGCCCCCGGCGCCTGGGTCATGGCCTACAAGGTCTGCGGCGCCGGCGGCTGCTACGGCACCGACACCACCGCGGCCGTGGAGGCCGCCATCCTCGACGGCGTCGACGTGATGAACTACTCGATCTCGGGCGGCACCACGCCGTTCACCGACTCGACCGAGCTGGCCTTCCTCGACGCCTACGCCGCCGGCGTCTACGTCTCGAGCTCCGCCGGCAACGAGGGCCCCGGCCCGTCCACGGCCAACCACCTCTCGCCGTGGATCACCTCGGTGGCCGCCTCGACCCAGCTCCGCGAGTTCGGCTCCGACCTCACCCTCACCGCGGGCGAGGACACCTTCGAGGCCGCCGGCGTGTCCATCGGCTCCGGCGTCACCGAGGAGACCCCGGTCGTCCTGGCCCCCGACGTCGAGGGCTACGACGACGTCCAGTGCGCCGACGAGCCGCCGGCCGACGACACCTTCGAGGGCCTCATCGTGGGCTGCGAGCGGGGCAACCCCGAGGGCCGCGTGGTCTCGGCCCACAACGCCTACCTGGGTGGCGCCGAGGGCGTGATCCTCTACAACCCGACCCAGGCCGACGTGGAGACCGACAACCACTGGCTGCCGGTGATCCACCTGGCCGACGGCACCGACTTCGTCGCCTTCATGGAGGACCACGACGCCGAGGAGGTCCTCGGCTCGTTCACCGCCGGCATCAAGCGCGACGGCGTGGGTGACGTGATGGCGTCCTTCTCGTCCCGCGGCCCCGCCGGTGACTTCCTCAAGCCCGACGTCAGCGCCCCCGGCGTGCAGATCCTGGCCGGCGCCACGCCGACGCCGGAGTCGATCGTCGAGGGTCCCCCGGGCGAGTACTTCCAGGCCATCGCGGGCACGTCGATGTCGTCACCCCACGTGGCCGGCGCCGGCCTGCTCATGCTGGCCGCGCACCCCGACTGGACCCCCGGCCAGGTGCGCTCCGCCCTCATGACCACGGCCACCACCGACCTCGTCAAGGAGGACGAGGAGACGCCCGCCGATCCGTTCGACATGGGCGCCGGCCGCATCGACCTGGACGCGGCCGTCGATCCGGGCCTGACCCTGGACGAGACGGCCCGCCGGTTCCTCACCCTCACCGCCTCGCCCACCGAGGGCATCGACCTGAACATCCCCTCGGTCAACGCCCCGACGATGCCGGGTGAGATCACCACGACCCGGACCTTCACCAACGTCGGCGACGGCACCGCCACCTACGCGGTGTCCACCACCGCCGACGAGGGCAGCTCGATCACGGTCTCGCCCAACCGCTTCACCGTGGCCCCGGGCGCCTCGAAGACGGTCGAGATCACCATCGCCTCGGACAACACCGAGGGCCAGGAGTTCGGTGAGATCCGCCTGGCCGCCTCGGGCCGGGAGACGTTGCACCTGCCGGTGGCCTTCGCCCCGTCGCAGGGCGGCGCCACCGTCACCAGCGACTGCGCCGACGACACCGTCGCCGTGGGGGCCGAGACGACCTGCACGGTGACGGCGGCCAACAACAGCTTCGGCCCGACCACCGTCGCCGGCAGCACCGAGGTGAACGACCGGCTGCGGATCACCGACGCCGACGGGGCCACGGTCACCGGTCCCCGCACCGCCGAGGTGGCGGCCGTCGAGCTCGAGGGCCGGTCGCCCGGCACGCCGAGCATGGAGCCGCTCGGGTTCGACGGCTACCTCCCGCTGTCGGACTTCAGCATCCCCTTCCAGCCGATCGGCGACGAGGAGATCCTCGACCTGCCCACCGACTCGTTCCTCTACAACGGCATCCCCTACGACGCCGTCGGGATCGACTCCAACGGCTACCTCGTGGTCGGTGGCTCGTCCGGCAGCGCCGACAACGTGTGCTGCCCGCCGCAGGAGCTGCCGTCGGTCCTCCCGCCGAACAACGTGATCGCCCCGTTCTGGAGCGACCTCGACGGCACCGAGGCCGCCGGCATCGCCACCGCCGTCCTCACCGACAACGACACCGGTGACAAGTGGACGGTCATCGAGTGGCAGGTGAACGCCTTCGGGACCGATGACCTCAAGACCTTCCAGGTCTGGCTGGGCCACAACGACGTCCAGGACATCACCCTCAACTACCCGGTCGACGACCGGCCCGACCTCACCGGCCTGGGCGAGCCCCTGGTCATCGGGGTCGAGAACGAGACCGGGGCGGGCGGCGAGTCGCTCGTCGACACCGCTCCCACCGGCGACTTCGACATCGTCAGCACCGACGCCGTCGAGGGCGACTCGGTGAGCTGGACCGTCGACGTCAGGGGCCACGCCGCCGGTGACGGTGACGTGCGCTCCGAGGTCACCGCCACCGGCATCCCCGGCACCACCGTCGTCCACTCGGCGGTGGCGGTCACCGGTGAGGACCTCGAGCAGCTCGAGGCCTTCGTCGACCGGGCCTACCAGGACCTCCTCGGCTACCCGGCCAGCGAGGCCAGCCGCGAGTACTGGGCCGGGCGGATCCAGAGCGGGTCGATGACCCGGACGAGCTTCGCCTTCATGCTCAGCGGCCAGGACCGCTGGCTGCGTCCGGTGGTCAACGGTCGCTACGAGCAGTTCGTCGACCGGACCCCGGGCACCTCCGAGGCCGAC
>DASYLG010000069.1:0-6675 GCA_036009685.1 Iamia sp.
GCTGGTCCCAGTCGTCGGGCGCCCACCCCAGCCGGTAGCGGCGCACGCTCTCGCCGTCGAAGCCCCGCTGGCGCAGGTAGGCCCGGGCGGCCCCGGCGTCGCGGCCGGTGAGGAGGCGGTCGTGGTACCAGGCGACGGCCCTCTCCAGGGCGGCGTGGAGGTGGGCCTTGCGCTCGCGCCGCTCGCCCTGGCCCCGCTCGGTGTAGCGGACCTGCACCCCGCACTGGGACGCCAGCCACTCGATCGCCTCGGCGAAGTCGAGGTGCTGGAGCTCGCGCACCAGCGTGATCGTGTCCCCCTTCGCCTGGCACCCGAAGCAGTAGTACAGGCCGTCCTCGGCGTTGACGGAGAAGCTGGGGGTCTTCTCGCCGTGGAAGGGGCACAGGCCGGTGTAGCGGCGCCCGACCTTCTTGAGCTGCATGAAGTTCTGGGCGATGTGGACGATGTCGGACTTGGCCCGCACCTCGGCCACCGTCTCGTCGGTGATGCCCACCTCAGGCCACCGAGGGCCACGAGGAGGGCATCACCGTCATGGGACGGGAAGGTACCAGCGCCCCGCGACGGCGAGGCGGGGATCTCAGGGAGCCGAGCCGCCAGGCGAGGCGACCCAGGGGCACAGTGCGGTTCTCTCCGAGGCCCTGCCGAGGAGAGCTCCGGCGCGACCCGGTCCTATCGGCGGAGGAGATCTAGGGAGCGGGGTAGTCCGGGGGCGTCTCGTCCTCGGGCGGCGCCGGGAGGATCGTCTCGGTGCCCTCGGGGTCGAACAGCGTCGTCTCGTCGTCCCACTCGCCGGGCAGGTACCGCTTGCCGCCGGCGACGTAGCGCCACATGCCGGTGCCGTCGCGGCCGATCTCGTCCTCGCCGGTCGCCTCGGTGTCCCACCAGATCTCGGTGGCGTCGTCGGCCCCGTTGTAGTCCTCGTCGTAGTCCCACAGCCCGTGGTCGCCGAACGAGAGCGACGGCTCGGACACGTAGGACGGGGTCGGCGGCCGGGCGAAGAGGCCGGCCTGGAAGGTCTCCGGGGTCAGCTCGGGACCGGCGGACTGGATGCCCGAGAAGAACAGGCTCGGGTTGGGCATGATCACGGCGCTGGTGTCGGCGGCGGGCGGGAGCTCGCCGTGGAACCACTCGTAGACCACGAACGGCGACCGCTGGTCCTGGCCCGGCTTGACCGTGAGCGGGCTGGGCCCGAAGGCGTGGGCCCACTGCTCCTGGTCGTAGGTGCGGGAGAAGGCGACGGTGTCGACCAGCGCCTGCGGCCCGAGCAGCCACTCGGGGTGGAAGTCCTGGGCGGTGGCCTCGGTGGTGAACGGACCCGGGGCGACCGGGTCGCCCGAGAACACGATGGTGGTGACGCCGGCCTCCTTCAGCCGGGCCATCACGCTGGTGGCCTGTTCCTGGAGACGGGCGGGGTCGAGCGTGTAGGAGATGCTCTCGGCCAGCTCGATGTCCTGGTCCGCCAGGAGCTCCTCGAACCGCTCGGCCTGGTCGGCCGAGGTGTCGTTGGACTCGATCCACAGGTAGCCGAACACCCGCTCCTCGCTCGTGAGGGCCTCGTCGCCGGCGAACTCGGCCGGCTTCCCGGCCAGCTTCTTGTCCATGTACTCGACCAGGTGGATCAGGATCTGATCGGCGTTCTGGGCGGTCGACCAGAGGTACGGCGCCCGGTCCTGGAAGAAGCCCGGGTCGCCGGCCGTGCACCCGACGCAGACGATCTTGCGGGCGGCCAGCTCGTCGGCGAAGGCGCTCGTGAGCACGGGCCCGCCCAGCACCGCGAAGGCCCCCATCTCCTCGTCGGCCTTGACGGCGTCGGCCCGGGCCGCCACCTCGTCGTTGGCCGGGCCGCTGCCGACCAGGATCTCGAGGTCCACCTGCCGCCCGTAGGTCTGATAGGTGGCGTTGAAGATGTCGACGTAGCCCTGGACGGTGTCGCTGATCTGCTCGACGGTGTCGTCGTTGGCGATGGCCTGGGTGATGTACTCGATGACCGGGTCGCTCTCGGGCGGGACGTAGGCCACGACCTTGATGCTGTCGGCGGTGACGCCCTTGGACGTCTCGCCCCCGTTGTCGCCCTCGCTGTCGGCGAAGCACTCCGACGCGAGCAGGTACGGGATGGCGACCCGGCCCGTCTCCTGGTCGCAGGTGTCGGGCCAGGTGAGCTCGTCGGTGGTGCCGGCCTCCTCGGCCTCGCTCCACGAGATGGCCCCGGTGGGCGACTCGGTCGCGGCGGTGCCGTTCCCGTTCCCGTTGCCGTTGGCGGTGTCGTCATCGTCGTCGGAGCCGCCACCCCCCACGACGAGCACGGCGACCACGATCACCGCCACGATGGCGATGGCGGCCAGGGGCCCCCACCGGCGGAGCATCTTGCCCCGATCGACCTCGGGTCCGTCACTGCTGGGCAACATCGGTGGTCCTCCTGGGACGGGAAGGGATGGCGGTCGGGGGATGGGAGAGCGGGTGCAGACGGGGGATCACGGGGTCACCAGGTCGCCGGAGCGGGCGATGACGCGGGCCGTGGTGCCGAGGTAGGAGGCCACCACGACGGGGTCGTGGAGCACCTCGTCGGCGGGGCCGACGGCGATGACGGCGCCCTGGTCCATGGCCACGAGGCGGTCGGACACGGCGGTGATCAGCGGCATGTCGTGCTCGATGACGACGACGCCGGCGCCGACCTCCTCGGCGATGCGACGCAGCAGCGGGGCGAGGGCCTCGGTCTCGCGCTGGGCGATGCCGCTCGACGGCTCGTCGAGCAGGACCACGGTGGGCCGGTGGGCGACGACGCAGGCCAGGTCGACGACGCGGCGGGAGCCGGTGGACAGCTCGCGCACGAACTTGGACCGGAAGGTCTCCAGCCCGAGCAGGTCGATGAGGGCGTCGACGCGGGTGCGCACGGCCTCCTCGGAGTCGAACGAGGCGGGCAGGTGGAGGGCCGCGCTGAGGGGGTCGCGCACGTCGACCCACCGCTCGAGGGCCACGGCGATGGCCTCCTCGACGGTGAGGGCCGGGAACAGCCGGGCGTCCTGGAACGAGCGGCCCAGGCCGGCCCGGGCCCGAGCGCTGGCCGACAGGTCGGTGACGTCGCGCCCCCGCACCTCGACGCGGCCGCTGTGGGCCGGGGTGAACCCGCTGATCAGGTCGAACAGGGTGGTCTTGCCGGCACCGTTGGGCCCGATGATCCCGACGATCTCGCCGGGAGCGACCTCGAGCGTGACGCCGTCGACGGCCTTGATGCCGCCGAAGCGGACGGACAGGTCGTGGGTGGCGAGGGCGACCTCTCCCCCACCGGCGCTGGTCGCCTCCACGTGCTCGTCGGCGGCGTGGCCCTCGACGGCGGGCTCGTCGGCCACCGCCGCCTCGGTCCGCTCGGCGATCTTCTCGATCACGACCGAGGCCGCGCCCTCGTCGCCCTCGGCCCGCACCTGTGACGCGGCGCCGGCGCCCTCCAGGAACACCGACCGCAGCACGTCGGGCCGGTCGAGCAGCTCGGCAGTGGGACCGTGGAACCGGATCTGGCCCTTCTCCATGAAGAAGGCGGTCTGGGCCACGGTGAGGGCGACGTTGACCGACTGCTCGACGATCACGACGGTGGTGCCGCTGGCGGCGATGCCCTCGACGATGGGCAGGAGCTGCTCGACGATCACCGGCGCCAGGCCGAGCGACAGCTCGTCGATCATCAGCAGGCGGGGCCGGGACAGGAAGGCCATGCCCAGGGCGAGCATCTGCTGCTGGCCGCCGGAGAGGTCCGACGCCGGGTCGTCGAGCCGCTGGCGCAGCACCGGGAAGAAGCCGAGGACCTCGTCGACGCCCGCCTTGGTGGCCGCCCGGTCGGCGCGGTGGCCCCACGAGCCCATCGCCAGGTTCTCGCGGACCGACAGGTCGGCGAAGACGCCGTGCCCGCCGGGCATCTGGGCGATGCCGAGGGCGGCGATCTCGTGGGGTGGGGCGTGGGTGATGTCGCGCCCGTCGAAGATGACGGCGCCGGCGTCGGCCTCGACGATGCCGGAGATCGACTTGAGCAGGGTGGACTTGCCGGCGCCGTTGGTGCCCAGCAGGGCGACGATCTCGCCCTCGCCGATCTCGACGTCGACCCCGAAAAGCACCTGGACGTCGCCATAGCCGACCTCGAGGTCACGGACGAGCAGCAGCTTCGAGCGGCCCGCGGCCCGCTCGTGGGCGGCCTCGGCCCGGGCCGCCGACGCCTTCCAGACCTGGAGGATGTCGCGGTTCACGCTCTTGCCGGCCGAGGCGATGACCAGCCCGCCGATCAGGAAGATCGGCACCATCAGGACCATCCCCCAGCGGATCCCCCAGCGGTCGGCGATGGCGCCCAGGATGGGCAGGAAGACCAGACCCGGCATCACCCACAGGGCGCCCACCGAGAACCCGATCGAGCGGGCGCGGGGCGGGATGGCCAGCGACAGGGCGGCCAGGATGCCGGGGCCCAACACCGCCAGGCTGCCGGCGATGACCACGTTGGCGGCGACGGCCACGACGATGTTGG
Organism: Iamia sp.; assembly: GCA_036009685.1. Lineage (GTDB taxonomy): Bacteria > Actinomycetota > Acidimicrobiia > Acidimicrobiales > Iamiaceae > Iamia. The sequence continues at coordinate 4,502 of DASYLG010000069.1, forward strand.
GGGCCAGGGCGAAGACCAGCAGGGCGGCGGACACCACCACGGCGACCAGCGAGAGGAACCGCATCACCAGGCTGGTGTCCTTGGCCATCAGCCGGGTGGCGATGCGGGCGCCGATGATGACCCCGGCCAGCTGGGCCGGCTCGACGCCGGCGGCCACGAAGCCCCGGGCCTTCTCGTCGAGGTCGAACTGCTCCTCGTACATGAGGGCGGCCAGCGAGACGAAGCCGATCAGCGAGGCGCCGAGGAACGGGAGGCTGTACCAGATCCGCCGCAGCGTCTCGATCTTCCAGACCATGCGCCAGCCCTCGCCGAACGAGGGGGCGACCTCCTCGGTGGCGATGACCTCCGCGCTGGCGCCCATGGCCGCTCGCTCGTGGCCGCCGCGCACCGGCTCCTTGAGCCAGAAGGCGAGCACGACGAACACGATGGTCGGCACGACGAAGACGAGGAACGGGGCGCGCCACCCGAACTCGGCGGCGAGGAGGCCGGCGGTGAGCGGCCCGAGACAGGCCCCCACGGCGTTGGCGGCGCGGTGAGCCGAGAAGACGCGGGCTCTCGCCGCCGGTGGGTAGTAGTCGGCCAGCAGCGAGTTGTGGGTCGGGTCGACGGTGGCCCGGCCGATGCCCGAGCCGGCCCGCACGATGTACAGGAAGATCACGCCGCCGGCCAGCCCGGTGAGGAGGGAGAACAGCCCCCAGAGGGCACCGCCGGCGGCGGCGATCGGGACCCGGGGGTACTTGTCGGCGGCCGAGGCGATGGGGATCTGGAGCACCAGCGCCAGGAGCGTGACGAAGGCGATCAGGGTGAGGATCCCCTGGGTGCCGAGCCCGAACTCCCTGCGGATCTCGGGCAGGAGGATGCCGAAGGCGGTGCGGTCGAGCTCGTCGACGGCGTTGAGCCCGAACAGCACCACCAGCGGGAGGATCGGCCCACCGGAGGTGATCATGCCCATCCAGCGCCGCACCAGGCCGCCGGGCGCCGGCTCCGGCGCCGCCCCGGTCGCCGCCGCGGTCGCGGCGCTCATCGGTGCACCGTCGGGTCATGGGAGACACCCAGGCGGTCGGCCATCGCCGGGCCCCGACGAGCGCCGACGGCTCCACTCGCGGCGCTCGCTCCACCGCCGGGGAGAGAACCGTGCTGTCTGGTTCGCTCGCTGCGCTCGCTCACAGCTTGATCTCCTCGGGGATCTCGGCGGGAGGAGGGGTCGGGTCGTCGGGCGACCCGTCGTCGGGCTTCAGGAGCGAGAGGTCGCCGTCGGGCTCGACCACACCGGTGATCGGCGGCGGCGCGGCCGGGGCCTCGATCCGGTCGTCGCCCACGAGGCTGGGCACGTGCAGGCCCCGGCGGCGGACGACCGACCGCAGCCACAGGTCGCGCACCTGGAACAGCAGGCCACCCAGCCCGGTGGGCAGGATGAGGAGGACGACGAGCACGCCGGCTCCCGTGGCCAGGACCTGCCACTCGGTGGGCAGGAACCACTGGGTGCCTCGCAGGTAGACGGCGCCGAGCACGGCCCCGGGGAGCGACCCGATGCCGCCGATCACGGCCATGGTGAACACGGCGAAGTTCTGGCCCGGGTCGAACGGACCGCTGCCGAAGCCCTGCTGGTGGTGGGCGAACAGCCCGCCGGCGAAGGCGGCGATGGCGCCCGACAGGGCGAAGGCGGTGAGCTTGGCCCGCATGGGGCTCACGCCGTAGGCCTCGGCGGCCCGCTCGTTCTCCCGGATGGCCACCAGCACCCGCCCCGACCGCGACCGGCGGATGCCCCGGAGGGCGAGCATCGTCAGCCCGAGGCCGACCAGGGTGACGTAGTAGAGCCGGGTCGGGGACTCGTAGTCGATGAGCCCGAGGATCGGCTGGCGCTCGACCCGGTCGGCGTTGCCCGGCACCCAGTCGAAGAACCGGTCGTTGAGCAGGTAGGAGGTGGTGGCCAGGGCGAAGGCGAACGTCGTCACCGCCAGGTGCAGCCCGCCGCGCCGGAGGGCGGGCAGGCCGACCAGGAGGGCGACCAGCCCGCCGGCCAGGGCGGCGAGCAGCAGGCACACGATCAGATCGGCGCCGTACACGACGTTGGCCTTGGTCGCCACGACGGCGCCGATGGCGAAGAAGGCCACCTGGCCCAGCGACACCTGCCCGGCCCAGCCCGTCAGCACCACCAGCGACAGGGCGAGGAT
>DASYLG010000070.1:0-4560 GCA_036009685.1 Iamia sp.
GGGCATGGCTGGACCCACCTCTCGGGCGCGGGGGTGGGTGGCGCCGGTCCTGGCCCTGGTGGTGGCGGGGATCCTGGCCGTCGTGCTGGTGGGAGGAGGAGGGTCCGACGAGCCCGAGCCCGAGCCCGAGGCCGGGACCGAGACCACGACCACGGCCGCCCCCGGGCCGGTCGAGATCGAGTCGGACTCGCCCACCTACGCCACGCTCGACGAGCTGCTGGCGGCCACCGACCTGGTGGTGCGGGCCCGGGTCACCTCGACCGAGCGGGGCCGGGTGTTCGGCGAGCCCGGCGAGGAGAACGCCCTGGAGTCCCGGCTGGTCGCACTGGAGGTCACCGAGGTGCTCCGGGGGGCCGAGCCGCCGGCCGAGTTCCTGGTCGAGGAGGAGGGGTGGCTGCTCGACGGGTCACCGCTGATCGTCGACGGCCTGGTGCCGTCGGCCGAGGGCGACGACGCCATCTGGTTCCTCGTCGACCCCAGCGACGACACGCAGGAGCCGACCCCGTTCGTCACCGTCAACGCCCAGGGCCGCTACATCGTCGTCGACGGCACCCTCATCGGTGCCGACGGCACCGACCCCCTCGTCGGCCGGCTCGCCGCCCTCGGTCCCGACGGCCTGGAACAGGCCATCCGCGAAGCTCCCTGACGAGACCGCCTCCCCTCCACCAGGCCCGGCGACGAGAAGACCGAAGGCGACCGAGTCCGGCCCCGGCGCAGCCGCTGGGGGTGCGGGGGTCTCCCCCGCAGAGGCGAGCGTGTCGGCGAGGAACGAGCCGTCCGCCGCGGTCGGCGAGGAACGAGCCGTCCGCCGCCGGAGCATTCAGTGCGAGCGCAGCGAGCGCCTCGAGTTCGAGGAAGAAACGAGCGCAGCGAGGCTTCTGACGAGACCTACTTCTTGGGCGCCCGGCCGTGGAGGAGCTTGAGGACCCGGCCGACGGCCTTGTCGACCTTGGGGCCACGGTCGAAGGTCGTCAGCGAGAGGGGGGCGGCGTAGCGCTGGCGGGCGACGGCCTTGGGCCGGGCGAACTCGCGCAGGCCGTCGGCCCCGTGGATGCGCCCGAAGCCGGAGTCGCCCACCCCGCCGAAGGGCAGCGACGGGATCCCGGCGAAGGAGATCACCGAGTTGACCGCGGTCATGCCCGACCGCAGACGCCGGGCCAGCTCGGGGCCCTGGCCCTTGGAGAACACGGTGGCGCCGAGGCCGTAGCGCGACGCGTTGGCCTTCTCGACGGCCTCGTCCATCGAGGCCACCTTGGCGATGGTGAGCGTGGGCCCGAAGGTCTCGTCGGTGTTGGCCAGCGAGTCCTCGGGCACGTCGACCAGCACGGTGGGCCGGGCGTAGCGGTCGTCGACGGCGTCGCGCCCGCCCACCAGCGCCCGTCCGCCCCGGTCGAGGGCATCGGCGATGTGGCTCCGGATCACGTCGAGCTGCGACGGCATGGTGATGGGCCCGATGTCGGAGTCGGCGTCGGCGCCGGCCGTGACGGCGGAGGCCTTGGCCACGACCTTGTCGACGAAGACGTCGTAGACGTCGCTGTGGACGTAGACCCGCTCGACGCCGACGCAGGTCTGGCCGGCGTTGGACAGGCCGCCCCAGGTGGCGGCGTCGGCGGCGGCATCGAGGTCGGCGTCGGCATCGACCAGCAGGGCGTCCTTGCCACCGCACTCCATCAGCACGGGCGTCAGCGTCTCGGCCGCCGCCGCCATGATCTTCTTGGCCGTGCCCGTCGACCCGGTGAAGGCGATCTTGTCGACGCCCGCGCCCACCAGCGCGGCGCCCGTGGCGCCGAAGCCGGTGACGACCTCGACGAGGCCGGGGACGCCCATGGCCTCGGCCGCGCTCTGGGCCAGCCACTCGCCGACGCCGGGCGTGTGCTCGCTGGGCTTGAAGACGACGGCGTTGCCGGCCGCCAGGGCGTAGGCGATCGAGCCCATCGGCGTGAAGACCGGGTAGTTCCACGGCCCGATGACCCCGACCACCCCGAGCGGGAGGTACTCGAGGGTGGCGGCGTGGTTCGACATCAGCAGACCGGGCGAGACCCGGCGGCGCTTGAGGACCTTGGGGGCGTGCTTGGTCGCCCAGGCCAGGTGATCGACGGCCAGGACGATCTCGAGCATGGCGTCGCCGAGGGGCTTGCCGGTCTCGTCGTGGACGACGGCGGCCAGCTCGTCGGCCCGCTTGACCAGCAGCGCCCGCCAGGTGCCGAGGAGGGGCGCCCGGCCGTCGAAGCCGAGGTCGGCCCACTGCTCGGCGGCCCGCCGGGCCCGCTCGACGGCGGCGGCCACGGCATCGGGCCCGTGCACCGGGTGGGTGCCGACGACCCGTCCGGTGGCGGGGTCGAGCGAGTCGAACGTCGGGCGCTCGCCCTCGGGCTCGGCGGTGGTGGGGCTGGTCTCGGTCGCGGTCATGGCGTCCTCCGGGCGGGCGTGGTGTCGAGGCTAGAGCCGCGGGCGGCGTTCGTAGGCGGCCACCGCGGTGCGGGCGTCGTCGGCCGATGCGCCGGTGAGGTTGGCGAGCAGGGTGGCGGCCCGGCGGACCTGGCCGTCGTCGACGAGGGCGGCCACGTCGGGGGGCAGCGTGCCCGGCTCGGGCATCGGCGGCTTGGCCGGGCGGGGGATCTCCCGCTTCTCGACCGCCTCGCGGAGCTGGCCGTCGAGGGCCTTGAAGCGGACTGCCCGCTCGCGGGCCTTCAGCTCCTGCTGGCGCCGCCACGCCTCGATCCGTCCGGCCATGGCGCGACGGTACCGCCGACTCCCTGTCAACCAGATCGCCGTCCGGCGCGTGGGTGGCGGTGATGATGGACGTGGTGGACCTGGAGGCGGAGCACCGGGCGCTGGTGGAGTCGCTGTTCCAGACGTCCTATGGCGAGCTGGTGGGCCTGGCCAGCCTCGTCACCGGCGACCGCCAGATGGGCGAGGACGTGGCCCAGGACGCCTTCGCCGGCCTGCTCCGGCGGGGGCCGCTGGCCGATCCCGACGCGGCCGTCGGCTACCTCCGGCGGGCGGTGGTGAACCAGGCCCGCGGGCGGATCCGTCGGCGGGCGGTGGCCGACCGTCCCCGGCCGTCGCCCCCCGGACCGGCGGCGGCGCCGGTGGAGGACGCCGCCCTGGCCGACGACGACGCCCGGGCGGTGGCCGATGCCCTGGCCGTCCTGCCGGTGCGCCAGCGGGAGTGCATCGCCGCCTGCACCCTGCTGGGCCTGACCCACGCCGAGGCCGCCGCCGTCCTCGGCATCTCCGCCGGCTCGGTCAAGACCCACGTCCACCGTGGCACCCGCCGCCTGGCCCTGCTGCTCGCCGATCGATCCCCGGAGGACACCCGATGACGGACCTCGATCCCCGCTGGCGCGACGCCATCGGTCGTCACGCCGAGACCACCCCGCCCACGCCCGCCGCGTGGGCCGCCATCACCGACCGGGCCGAGCACGGCGCCGTCGACCCCGCCGCCCCTCGCCCCTCCCGCCCGTCGTGGCTCCTGGCCGCGGCGGCCGTCCTCGTGGTGGCGGTGGGCCTGGCTGCGGTGCTGGCCGTCCGCGGCGGCGAGGACGAGGGCGTCCGCACCGAGCCGCCCCCGGGCTCGACCGTGGCGCCGACGCCCGGCCCGGGCGCCCCCGTACGGGTCGAGGGCTTCGCCGGCGTGCTCGAGGACGACGAGCACGGACCCGAGGCCTGCTTCTGGGGCATGGCGGAGAGCCTCCCCCCACAGTGCTCCGGGCTGCCTCTGCCGGGCTGGGACTGGGCCGCCGTCGCCGGCGAGGAGTCGGCGGGCGAGGCCAGGTGGGGCAGCTACCACGTCGTCGGCGACTACGACGGCGAGACCCTGACCGTCGTCGGGACCCCCGAGCACGACCCCACCGGCGAGACGGCCCCGCCCTTCTCCGACCCGGATCGCACCCCGCCGTGCGACCCGCCCGCCGGCGGCTGGGACTCGGTCGACGGCGAGCCGAACGGCGCCGCCGACCGGGCCGCCATGGAAGCGGCCGCCCGGACCGAGCCCGACGTCGCCGGCGTCTGGCTCGACGCCCGGCACGGTCCCGGCGAGCGGGACGTCTACACCGCCGCCTTCACCGGCGCCGTCGCCCGCCACCGGGCCGAGCTGAGGGAGCTGTGGGGCGGCCCGCTGTGCGTCGTCGAGCGCGAGCACACCCTGGCCGAGCTCCAGGCGGCCCAGGTCCGGACCGACGGTGGGCCACTGATGGTCGGCGGGCTGGAGCTCGAGATCATCGAGTCGGAGGTCGACGAGATCGGCAATCAGATCGTGATCACCATGACCTACGCCCCGGAGGGGACCGAGGAGGCGCTCGAGGAGGACCTGGGCGTCCCCGTCCGGGTCGAGGCCCCCCTCCGGCCCGCCCGCTGACATCGCCGCTCGCCCCGGCCGGCGAGCTTTGGACGAGACCACGCCGCAGGCGGCGGAGTCCGTCCAAGGTTCGGGGGCACGTCGGGCGGGTCCGTAGGGTCGGCGGGTGGCCCGTCGACCGCTGCGCTCGTCGCCCGTGGTGGTGCAGGCGGTGGTGTTCTGGGCCTTCGCCGCCCCGATCGCCATGCTGGGGGCGGCGT
>DASYLG010000071.1:0-5773 GCA_036009685.1 Iamia sp.
CGGCCCTCCTCCGGCCCGTGCTCGAGCGCTGCGACCTCGACGGCAGTGGCGCCTACCTCGAGTCGTCGAAGCCCGAGAACGTGCCCTTCTACGAGCGCCACGGGTTCGCGGTCACGGGCGTCATCACCCCGGGCGGGTCGCCCCCGCTGACGCTGATGTGGCGGGATCCGCGGCCGCCCGATCCCGAGCCGGACGGCGACGGGTGATCGCCGATCCCGGACTGGAGGCGGCCGTCACCGCCTTCGAGTCGGCGCTCACGCCGATCGTCCAGACGCTGGCCGGCACGGTCACCGGCGTCGACCCGGCCGCCCTGGCCGCCGACGTCACCCGGGAGGCGTTCACCGTCGCCGCCGCCGTCATCGACTGCGACGGCATCCGCACCGACGCCGAGCTGTGGTCGCTGCTCGTCGTGTTCGGCCCCCGCCTCGGCGGCGACCTCCTGCGGGCCACGCCCGACGACCTCCGCCGCTCCGATCTCATCCTGGGCCGGGCCACCTGGCTCGACACCCCCTCGACGATGCTCGACCTGCTGGCCCGCTACGACGCCCGCCACGCCACCGCCTACGCCCGGACCTACCACGACCGGGCCGTCGCCATCGCCTTCGCCGTCGCCGCCATCGACCCGTACACGACCGAGGACGAGCTGCGGGCCATCGAGCGGTTCCGCTCCTCGATGGCCCGGGCCGGCGCCGTCGGCGGGCCCGAGACGCCGCAACCCGGCGTGCCCGACCCCACCTCGCTGGCGGGACACGCCGCCGGGGACGCCGACGTGGCGGCCCTGCCCCCGCCCCGCCCCATCGAGGAGCTCATGGCGGAGCTCGACGGCCTGGTCGGGCTGAAGGGCGTGAAGGCGGAGGTGAAGCTGGTCGCCGATCTGATCCGGGTCCAGAACCTGCGGGCCGAGCGCGACCTGCCGGTGGTGGACCAGAGCCGGCACCTGGTGTTCGCCGGCAACCCGGGCACGGGCAAGACCACCGTGGCCCGCCTCCTGGCCCAGATCTACCGCACCCTCGGGGTGGTCGAGCGGGGCCACCTGGTCGAGACCGACCGCAGTGGCCTGGTCGCCGGGTTCGTGGGCCAGACCGCCACCAAGGTCGTCGAGGTGTTCGACCGGGCCGACCAGGGCGTGGTCCTCATCGACGAGGCCTACGCCCTGGTGCGGGGCGGCGGCAACGACTTCGGCCGGGAGGCCATCGACACCATCGTGAAGCTGGTCGAGGACCGCCGCGACCGGGTGGTGGTCATCGTCGCCGGCTACCCCGACGAGATGGGCGACCTCATCGACGCCAACCCGGGCCTGCGCTCGCGCTTCCCGAAGACGATCGTGTTCGACGACTACTCCACCGACGATCTGCTGGCGATCGTCGCGTCGATGGGCGAGAGCAGTGGCTACGCCTGCGACGAGGAGGCCGAGGCCAAGCTGCGGGCCTGGTTCGACGCCCAGCCCCGCGACAAGGGCTTCGGCAACGGCCGGGTGGCCCGCAACCTGTTCGAGGCCGCCGTGGCCCGCCAGGCCAGCCGGGTGGTCGCCATCGAGGACCCGACCGACGAGGACCTCACCACGCTCGTCGCCGCCGACATCCCCGACCTCGGCGACGCCGCCGACTCCACCATCCGCCCCCGCTGAGCGGGGCGGCCGGGCGGTGACCACTACCGTGCGGCCATGCCGCCCCGGCTGGCCCGCCTCCTCGCCGCCGTCGTCGCGATCGCCCTGGTCGCCGGGGCCTTCGCCCTGCGGGGAGGACTGTCCGACGACGAGGGCGACACGACCTCCGGACCGACGGGCGGGGAGCCGACCGCCGGCGACGATCCGGCGGCCGAGGGCGGCTACCGGGTCCTGTGCGACGAGGACCTGGGCGAGGAGGCCTGCGATGCCGTCGCCGCCCTTCCGGGCGTCGCCGAGGTCGAGGTCCTGCCGGCCGGGGAGGTCCTCGCCGCCTACACCGGCGACGGGCCCGCCCCCGACTGGGACCTCTGGCTCACCTTGGACGGACTCCCAGGCGTGCTCGACACCGCCCGCGACCAGGTCCAGCTCGGCGCCGTGACCGCCGAGGGAGCCCGTCTCGAGGTCGCCTCATCGAGGCTCGCCCTCCTGACCTTTGAGGGCAGCCGGCTCACCTGCCCTGATCCACCGGACTGGGCATGCCTCGTCGGAACGGTGAGACCAGGCGTCGCCGTGCCGTCACCCACGACCGCGACCGGGATGGTCGTCCTGGCGGCCGGCACCGCCGGCCTGGTCGGCACGACGAGGTTCGGCCGCGAGGTCACGGACGATCCGGAGTGGGACGAGATCGAAGAGCTGCTCGACGACGTCGATTCCGCCGCCGGATCGACGACGGCCGAGCAGACCGCGTCGATGGTCGAACCGGGGACCGCATCCGCCGCCGTCACCACCGCCGGGCTCGCAGCGGTTCGTGCCCGCACCGTTCGCGGCCAGGGCCGCGGTCTGGCGAGCCGGCCCCTGACACCGGCGGTGAGGGTCGGGGTGGTGCTGGTCGGGCTGGGCGCACGGGGGGACGGGGCCGTGCGGGCGCTGGGCGAGGCCGTCACCGACCAGACTGTGCTCGACGCGCTGGCGGAGGCCGGGTGGGAGGGCGCAGCCGACGCCTCCGACGGGCTCCCCGACCCGGACGTCATCTACGCACTGCAGGAGGAGCTGGGATGAGGACACGTCTTCGACCGATGGCGGGGCTGGCCGTCGCCCTGCTCCTCGTCGGCGCCACCGCGTGCAGCGGCGGGGACGACGAGCCCTCGGCGACGGTGCGGGAGGACGAGGCCGACCTCGGCGATCCCGGCGACTGTGTCGTGGTCGACCTGGCCGTCTCGTCGGAGAAGGCCACCCTGATGACCGAGCTGGCCCGGGAGTTCAACGGCTCGGACGCCGCCGAGCTCGAGGGCGGGCGCTGCGCCTTCGCCCGCCCCCAGACCAAGGCCTCGGGCCTCGCCGCCGACCTCCTCTCGACCGAGTGGGACGAGGACCTCGAGGGACCGCGCCCGGTGGTGTGGTCGCCGGCGGCGTCGTCGTGGGGCGCCATCGTCAACGAGCGCCGGGGCGACACCATCGTCGGCGCCGCCGAGCCGTTCATGCAGACGCCGCTCGTCATCGCCATGCCCCAGCCCATGGCCGACGCCCTCGGCTACCCCGAGGAGCCGGTGGGCTGGGCCGACCTCATCCGGCTGGCCCAGGACCCCCAGGGCTGGGCCGCCTTCGGCCATCCCGAGTGGGGCCCGTTCCGCCTGGGCAAGACCAACCCCAACTTCTCCACCAGCGGGCTGTCGGCCCTGATCGCCCAGGCCTACGCCTCGGCCGGCAAGACCGAGGGCCTGTCCACCGAGGACCTCGACCTCCCGGCCGTCCAGGAGAGCGCCCGGGCCGTCGAGTCGGCGGTCGTCCACTACGGCGACACCACCCTCACGTTCCTCAACAACTGGTACCGCACCGACGAGCGGGGCACCTCGCTCACCTACGTCTCGGCCGCCGCCGTCGAGGAGAAGTCGGTCATCGACTACAACCGCGGCAACCCCGACGGGAACACCGATGCCGGCGAGCGCCCGCAACCGCCGAGGATCCCGCTGGTCGCCATCTATCCCGAAGAGGGCACGATCTACTCCGACAACCCCTTCATCGTGCTCGACGCCGACTGGGTCAGCGACGAGGAGCGGCTGGCGGCCGGCGTGTTCGAGGACTTCGTGAAGTCGCCCGCCAACCAGGAGAAGGTGCTCGAGTTCGGCTTCCGGCCCGGCAACCCCGACGTGGCCCTCGCCGATCCCATCACCGCCGACCTCGGCGTCGACCCGAACCAGCCGGCGACCCTGCTCGAGACGCCGGACCCCAAGGTGATGGTCGACCTCCTGTCCAACTGGGACGAGCAGCGCAAGAGCGCCCGGGTGACGATCGTCCTCGACGTGTCGGGGTCGATGGGCGAGCCGGCCATCGACGGCGGCTCCGAGACCAAGCTGGACCTGGCCAAGCAGGCCGCCATCACCGCCCTCGACCAGTTCAAGGAGCAGGACGAGGTGGGGCTGCGGATCTTCACCACCGGGCTCGGGGGCGACGGCACCGCGTCGTTCGTCGACCTGGCACCGGCCGAGCCCATCAACGCGGCCCAGAAGGAGCGGCTGCGGCGGGAGATCGAGGGCCAGTCGCCGCGCGACGGCACACCGCTCTACGAGGTCACCCAGGCCACCTTCGACGAGGCCATCGAGAACTACGACCCCAACCGCATCAACGCCGTCATCGTGTTGACCGACGGCGAGAACGAGGATCTGCAGGCCGATGACGACCAGCAGCAGCTCGAGGCGCTGATCACCAGCCTGCGCGACAGCACCTCGAGCGAGCTGGCCAAGCCGATCCGCATCTTCCCCATCGCCTACGGCGCGTCGGCCGACTTCGACACGCTCCAGGACATCGCCGAGGCCAGCAACTCGACGGCGTACAACGCCAGCGACCCCGCCACCATCGACCGGGTCTTCGCCGCCGTGGTCAGCAACTTCTGACGTGGCCCGGCGCAGCTTCCGCGACCGGTTCTGGTCGCCGCCCGTCGCCCGCGCCGTCACCGCGCCCAGCACGATCCTGCTGGCCGGCGGGGCCGCGGCCATCGGCATCGTCGCCACCGCCCCGCTCAGCCTGCCCCTCGGCGTCGTCGCCGGGGTGGTGGCCGCCGGCCTGGCCTACGGCGGCCGGGTGCTGGCGGCGGTGCCGCGGAACACCTCGGCCACCGCGGACATCGACCCGTTCGCCGTGCAGGAGCCCTGGCGGCGATTCGTCACCGACGCCCTGGCCGCCCGCCGCCGGTTCGACGAGGCCGTCCGGGCCATGGAGGCCGGGCCGCTCCGCGACCGCCTGGCCGAGATCGGCGACCGGCTCGACGACGGTCTCCACGAGACCTGGCGTGTCGCCCGCCGCGGCCACACGCTCTCGGGGGCCCGGGCCCAGGTCGACACCGGCGCCCTCGAGGCCGAGCTGGCCGACGCCGAGGCCCGGCAGGCCAGCAGCAGCGACCCCCGCGCCGCCCAGGTGGCCGAGGCCATCCGCTCGCAGCTGGCCAGCGCCCAGCGGATGCAGGGTGTGATCGAGGACGCGGTGACGACCCTGCGCCTGCTCGACGCCCGCCTCGACGAGTCGGTGACCCGGGCCATCGAGCTGTCGACCGGAACCGGCCCGGCCGCCCATGCGTCGGCGGTCGGCGGTGACGTCGAGGGCATCGTCTCGGAGATGGAGGCCCTGCGCCTCGCCCTCGACGACGCCGGTGCCGCCGGCACCGGCACGACGGGCGGCGACAGCCAGCCCGCCCCCTCGCCATGAGCGAGGGCGGCGAGTCACCGCACTGGTCGGACGTGCTGGGCGAGGTCGCCGATCTCGGCGCCGCGGTCGAGTCGGCCCGCCAGAGCTCGATGACGGCGGCGGCCGAGGGGTCGGAGACGGGCCTGATCGGCGGGACCTCGGTCTTCACCATCGGCGAACCGCCACCCCGCGCCATCCGCCGCCGGGTCGCCGAGCCCCGGCCCGCCCCCGAGGTGCTCGACTCCCCCACCGTCCGCATCAGCGTCCCGCCGGCCCCCGCCCCGGCGAAGCCGGGAGCACCCCGCATCGGCCCACCCCCGCCCCGCATGCGCCCGGGGGGACGGACGGCGGAGGCGCCGGCCCCCGCGGCGCCGGTCGAGGCCCCACCCCCACCGTCGGCCGCCGACGTGGCCCCCGCCGGCGGTCGCCGCCTGCTCAAGGACAACCTCGTCGTGGCCGCGGGGACGGCCCTGTCCCGGGTCACCGGCG
>DASYLG010000072.1:0-5209 GCA_036009685.1 Iamia sp.
TCATGGTGACAGGTGGCGCCCCCCGCACAGGGTCGGCCGATCGAGCTCTGTGCGAAAGCTGATCACGGATCGCAAGACGCGCACAAAGCTCGCGGGGTCGGCGGAGGGGTGGTGCGTCGTGGGAAATAGACCGTCCGGTCAAGCGCACGTAGCCTGCCGCCATGTACCAGTGGACGGACGAGCAGGAGATGGTGCGCGGGGCCGTGCGCCAGTTCATCGACAAGGAGATCCGCCCGCGGATCGACGAGTTCGAGCACGGCGACACCCCGCCCTACGAGGTCCTGCGCAAGCTGTTCAAGGACTTCGGCATGGACGTCGCCGCCCGCGACCGCTTCGCCAAGGGCATCGAGTTCGAGAAGAAGGTCGCCGAGGCCGTCGCCGCCGGCGAGACCCCGCCCGAGAAGCCGTCCCGCGACGGTGACGGCGGCGCCGCCTCGCTGACCCTCATCCCCATCATCGAGCTGTGCCGGGTCTGCCCGGGCATGGTCACCGCCATGGGCGTGTCGATGGGCCTGACCTCCGCCGCCATCTCGTCCAAGGGCACGATCGCCCAGAAGGAGCGGTGGGTCCCGGACCTGCTGACCATGGCCAAGATCGGTGCCTGGGCCATCACCGAGCCCGGCTCGGGGTCCGACGCCTTCGGCTCGATGAAGGCCTCGGCCCGCAAGGACGGCGACGAGTACGTCCTCAACGGCTCCAAGACGTTCATCACCAACGGCCCCTACGCCGACACGATCGTGTTCATCTGCAAGCTCGACGAGGGCAACGAGCCGGCCGACCGCAAGATCCTCTCCTTCGTCCTCGATCGCGGGATGCCGGGCCTCGAGCAGTCGAAGCCGCTCCGCAAGATGGGCATGCACAGCTCGCCCACCGGCGAGCTCTTCCTCGACGACGTCCGGGTCGGCATCGACCGGCTCGTCGGCGAGACCGAGGACGTGGCCAAGGGCGGCCGCGAGGGGGCCAAGGCCACCTTCATGCAGGAGCGCTCGGGCGTCGCCGCCATGGCCCTCGGGATGATCGAGGAGTGCCTCGACCTGTCGGTCCAGTACGCCAAGGACCGGGTCCAGTTCGGCCAGCCCATCGGCGAGTTCCAGCTGATCCAGGACAAGCTGGCCCGGATGGAGGTGGCCCGGCTCAACGTGCAGAACCTGGTGTTCCGCACCATCGAGATGTCGGCCGGCGGCCACAGCATGACCCTCGCCGAGGCCTCGGCCATGAAGCTCTACTCCGCCCGGGCCGCCACCGAGGTGGCCATGGAGGCCGTCCAGCTCTTCGGCGGCAACGGCTACATGAGCGAGTTCCACGTCGAGCAACTCGCGCGTGACGCCAAAGTGCTCCAGATCTACGCCGGCACCGACGAGATCCAGATCACCCACATCGCCAAGGATCTGCTGAGGCGCTAGTCGCCGGGGGCGGAGCCGGTGCCGGCGTCGATCTGCGGCTGCGCCGCGAGATTCGAGCCGTGCTTGCTGGTCGGCCTCGCTTCGCTCGCCCTCCGGGCCGGCACCGACGAGATCCAGATCACCCACATCGCCAAGGACCTCCTCCGCCGCTGACCCCCAGTGTTCTGTCAATCCCCGTGCACCGTGGAGGTGCACGAGGGTTGACAGAACGTCGTCAATCCGTGGTGGACCAGGCGAGGAGGGTCACGAGGGCGACCAGGGCGAGGGGGAGGACGAGGGCCCAGCGCAGGGCGGTGGCGTTGGCCAGGCCGCCGATGATGCCGGGGCCGCCGAGGTAGGCGCCGTAGCCGGCGGTGGTGACCACGGCGATGCCGTGCTCGCCCCGCAATCGGCCGGCGGCGGCGAAGGCGAGGGGCACGGCGGGGGCCAACCCGGCGCCGACCACCACCAGCAGCAGCGGGACCGGGAGCGCCACCGGGCTCAGCAGGCACAAGCCCAGGGCGACCGACGCCACGGCCACGCTGACCTGCACCAGCCGGGCCGAGCCCCACGCCGCCGCCAGCCGGTCGCCGGCCAGCCGTCCGCCCAGCCCGCCGGCCGACACGCCCGTCACGGCCAGGGCGCCGAGCAGCTTGCCGCCGTCGAGGTCCTCCCGCACCAGCACGCCGGACCAGTCGAGCAGGGCCCCCTCGGCCAGGAACACGCACCCGCCGATGGCGGCCAGGGCGGCCAGCCGGCCCCGCCGAGCGGGCGGAGCGGCGCCGGACCCGTCGGGGGAGGAGATCGAGGAGGCGGACCCGGCGTGCTCGATCCGCCCGTCGGGCACCTGGCGGGCGCAGGCCACGGCGGCCACCACCACCAGCACCCCGACCACGACGAGGTGGACGTCGACGGCCAGGCCGGCCCCGACCGCCACCGCACCCAGCCCGGCGCCCAGCAGCACGCCCCCGCTCCAGCCGGCGTGGAGCCCGCTCAGCAGCGGCGTCTCGGCCTCGTGCTCGAGCTGCACCCCGGCTCCGTTCATCGAGACGTCGAGCACGCCGACCGCCAGGCCCAGGACCAGCTCGGCGGCGGCCAGCGTGGCCCACGACCCGGCCAGGCCCGGCAGCACGACGGCCCCGCCGACGACGATCCAGCCCCCGCCGACCACCCGCCGCGACCCGAGCCGCCGCACCAGCAGCCCGCCGATCCACGCCCCCAGCACGGCGCCGACGGAGAGGCCCAGCAGGGCCGTGCCCAGAGCGCCCTCGCTCAGGTCGAGCTCGTCCTTGACGTCGGGGATCCGCGCCCCCCAGCTCCCGACCGCGAACCCCAGCGCCGTGAACGCCCCCAGCACCGCGAGGTGGGCCGGCCCCCGTCGCACGCGGGCCACGGGCGCGGCGGTCGTCGTCACCGGATCGACGCTATCGATGACGTGGCATGGGGCACTCCTCGGTGATGTTCAGCGCCGGGTCTGGTGGGCAGGGACGTGGGGTTCGCAACCGAAGGAGTGCACCATGAGCGGAGACGCTGACAAGGCCAAGGGTCGAGTCAAGGAGGCGGCCGGCAGCCTCACCGGCGACCAGGACCTCAAGAACGAGGGCAAGGTCGACCAGGCCTCCGGTGACATCAAGGACAAGGTCACCGGTGCCGTCGACAAGGTCAAGGCCAAGTTGACCGGCAAGTAAGCCCGCTCGGCCCCCGATCCGACGCCCCGCCTCCGCACGGGCGGGGCGTCGTCGCGCCCGGGCTCAGGACGGCAGGCGCAGGGCGAGCAGGTGGGAGACGTCGCCGCCCGACACGGGCCACACGATGGTGTCGCCCACCACCGCCGGCCAGCCGTTCACCGCCCCGCCCGCCTCGCGGCGCCAGACCTCCTCGCCACTGTCCCGGTCGTAGGCCAGCAGCAGCCCGCCAGAGGTCGAGGTGAGGACGAGGTCGCCGACGACGGTCGCCCCGCCCAGGCCGTCACCGGGGAGGTCGGTGCTCCACCGCTCCTCACCGGTCGCCAGGTCGAGGGCGACCAGCGTGCTGGGGTGGGTGCCGAGCTGCGGCGCCAGGTTGAACAGCTGCTCCGGTGAGTCGTAGGTCGACGCCGCGTCGACCACGGCGAAGTACCCGACCCCGTCGGCCGCCGCCGGAGGTGTCTCGACGCCGCCGAGGACGCCGGGCAGCACGGTCGTCGAGGAGTCGAAGGTGGTGAGGTCGTCGTTCTCGTGCATCCCGACCTCGACCTCCCACCGCACCTCGCCGGTGCCGGGGTCGTAGCCGAGGACGTGGCCGCCCTTCCCGGTGTGCACCACCACGGGGTCGCCCGACGAGTCCGAGGCGAGCATCGTCAGCACCATGTCCCGGTCTCAGATGTCGTGGGCGAAGACCTGGTGCTTCCACGTGGTGGCGCCGGCTCCGTCGACGGCCAGCAGGCTGTTGGTGTCCTCGTTGGCCCCGGGGCGGCTGGCGCCGGCGGGGAAGCCGGGGGCGCCGGGGGAGGGCCACGGGTTGGACGTGCCCCAGTAGCTGGTCCCCGTCCCGGGGTCGACCGCCGGGGGGTACCAGGCGCCACCGCCGTGGTTGACCTCGGGGTTGCCCCAGAAGTCGTCGGGCACGGTCTCGACCTGCCACACGACGCGGCCGTCGGCGTGGTCGAGGGCGAAGAGCGTGCCCCGGGAGCCGGGCGTCAGGGCCTGGGTCGACACCAGCACGCACCCGCCGACCAGCGCCGGAGCCATGTCGACCTGGTTGCCGGGGGCGACGCCGAGGTCGCGCTCCCACCGGACGGTGCCGTCGGCGGCGTCGTGGGCCACGACCGTCGTCGCCGTGGAGATGCCGTACACCGCGCCCCACCCCACGGCGACACCGGCGGGGCCGAAGATGCCGATCTGGCGACGCTCCGACCACACCTCGGCCCCGTCGGCCAGCTCGACCACGTGGGTGCTGCCGTCCAGCGCCCCGACGTGGACGCGACCGCCGACGACGACCGGGTTGGTGGTGAGGTTGCCGAACGCCGCCTGGCCGGGGACGTCGTAGGTCCACGCCTCCTCGAGGTCGCCGATGGTGGCGGCGTCGATGGGCGAGTCGGTGACGGCCCGGGTGTTGCCGGCGTCGCCGTTGGGCAGCGGCCAGCCGCCCTCGTCGTCCACCACCTCGGGCGGCAGACCCGTGCCGCACCGCTCGTCCACCACCTCGGTCACCGGTGGTGCCGTCGTGGCCGTCGTCGTGGCGGTGGTGGTGGTCGGGGCGGCCTCGGGGGAGGAGCCCGAGGAGCAGGCGGCCAGCAGCGCCACCACCCCCAGCGCGGTCGCTCTCCCGATGCCCCCCTGCATCGGCCCGACCGTAGTCAGGTCACACGCCGAGCGATCGTCCGACGATCTCCTTCATGATCTCGGTGGTGCCGCCGTAGATCGTGGTGATGCGGGCGTCGAGGTAGGCCCGGGCGCTGGGGTACTCGAGCATGTAGCCGTAGCCGCCGTGGAGCTGGACGCAGGTGTCCATCGTCCGCTTCTGCAGCTCCGTGCACCACCACTTGGCCTCGGCCGCCTCCTCGGCGGTGAGGGTGCCGTCGTTGAGCGCCTCGACGCAGCGGTCGACGAACACCTGGGCGATGTCGATCTCGGTGCGCATCTCCGCCAGCTTGAAGCGGCTGTTCTGGAACGAGCCGATCGGCTGGTTGAACGCCTTGCGGTCCTTCACGTACTCGAGCGTCCAGCCCAGCGCTGCCTCGCAGGCGGCCACGGCCGACGCCGCGATCGACAGGCGCTCCTGGGGGAGGTTGCGGACCAGGTGCACGAAGCCCTGGCCCTCGGTACCCAGGAGGTTGGCGACCGGCA